>NZ_JBNHES010000016.1:0-129152 GCF_050591105.1 Methylobacterium endophyticum | reverse complement strand
CCTGAGGCCAGAACCTACGACGCCAAAGCTGGGCTTCGGATCAGCTCAGCCGCACCGTGCCGAGCTTGCGAAGGGGTCCCCATTGCACGCCGATCCGGGGTCCCGTTCCAACGCTTTTTGACAGCGTCGAGCAACGTCGCGCTGACGAGGCCGCCGAAGATCGTCACCGCCACCGGGTGCAGGATCTCCTTGCCCGTGCTCGCGGCGTCGTGGAGCAGCGGCACCAGGGCCACCCCGGCCGACAGGGCCGTCATCAGCACCGGGGTCAGCCGCTCCAGGCTGCCGCGCACCACGAGGTCGGGCCCGAACGGCACGCCCTCGTGCAGCGACAGGTTTAGGTAGTGGCTGATCTTCAGGATGCCGTTGCGCGCGGCGATGCCGGTCAACGTGATGAACCCGATCATCGACGCCACCGACAGCGGCTGGCCCACGAGCCACAACGCCGCCACCGAGCCGATCAGCGCCAGGGGCACGTTGCCCATGATAATCAGCGCGAGCGCAGCCGACCTGTAGCGGCTGAACAGGATGGCGAAGACCAGGGCCAGGGACAGCGCGGAGAGCACCGCGATGGTTCGGCTCGCCTCCTCCTGCGCCTGGAAGGTCCCCTCCAGTCTGGTGAAGACGCCCGGCGGCAGCGTCTCTTTCGCCACGGCCTCGCGGATGGCGGCCACGATGGTCGCCATGTCGCTGCCGCCGTCGGTGTTGGCCTGCACCACGATGCGGCGGCGGGCGTTCTCGCGCAGGATCTGGTTCGGCCCGTCGGTCTCGCGGATGTCGGCCACCTGGCGCGCCGGCACCCACCCCGAGGGCGTCTCAAGCAGGAGGTCGCCCAGGCCCGCAGTGGTCCGACGGTCCTCGGACAGGCGCAGGACCACGTCGAAGCGGCGCACGCCGTCGACCACCGTCGAGACCACGCGCCCGTTCGAGAGGCGGCTGATCTGGTCGACGACCGCGGCGGGCTGCACCCCGTAGAGGGCCGCCCGCGTGTAGTCGACGCGGACCTCCAACTGCGGGATGCGCACCTGCCGCTCGACCTGTAGGTCGGCGAGGCCCGGAATCGCCGCCATCCGGTCGCGAAGCGTATTCGCCACCCGGCGCAGGGCGTCGAGGTCCTCGCCGTAGACCTTGAGGGCGATCTCGGCGCGCACGCCCGAGAGCATGTGGTCGAGCCGGTGCGAGATCGGCTGGCCGACGTTGACCGCCACCGGCAGGGCCGCGAGGCGCCCGCGGATGTCGGCGACCAGCGCCTCCTTCGGGCGCTTCGTCGCCGTGTCGAGGGCCACGTCGATCTCGGAGGAATGGACGCCCTCGGCATGCTCGTCGAGCTCGGCCCGGCCGGTGCGTCGGCCCACCGCCTTCACGCCCGGAATGTCGAGCAACAGCTTCTCGGCGATCAACCCGACCCGGTTGCTCTCGGCGAGCGAGATGCCCGGAGTGAAGGTCATGCCGACCGTGAACGAGCCCTCGTTGAACGGCGGAAGGAGGGCCCGCGGCAGGTTCCAGGCCGTGGCGCCGGCGGCGACCACAGCGACCGCGACCGTGCCGACGAGCAGGCGCTGGCGCCGGAACGCGAGCCGCAGCAAGGCTGCGTTGCCCCGCTTGAGCGGCTTCAGGAGGCGGCCGTCATGCTCCTCCAGGTTTCTGAGCCCCGGCAGCAGCAGGGAGGCCAGGGCCGGCGTGAGGGTGACGGAGGTGAGCAGGCTCGCCAGGATCGAGATGATGTAGGCCTGCCCCAGCGGGGCGAAGAGCCGGCCCTCGATGCCGGACAGGGCGAAGAGTGGCACGAACACCAGGATGATGATCAGGGTCGCGTAGACGATGCCGGAGCGGACCTCGTTCGAGGCCTCCACCACCACCTGGAACACGCCCTTCGGGTTGCCCGCCCGCCGGTTCTCGCCGAGTCGGCGATAGATGTTCTCCACGTCCACCACCGCGTCGTCGACGAGCTCGCCGATGGCGATGGCGAGCCCGCCGAGGGTCATCGTGTTGATCGACAGCCCGAACAGGTGGAACACCGCCGCGGTGGTCAGCACCGAGACCGGGATGGCCAGCAGTGAGATCGCCGTGGTGCGCACGTTCAAGAGGAAGGCGAACAGCACCACCGCCACCACCAGCACCGCCTCGACGAGGACGCGCTCGATGTTGCGGATCGAGGTCTCGATGAAGTCGGCCTGCCGGAACAGGACCTGGTCGGCCCGGATGCCGGCAGGTAGGGTCGGGCCCATCTCCTTCAGGGCGGTCTCGATGCTGCGGGTGAGCCGCACCGTGTCGACGTCCGGCTGCTTCTCGACCGAGATGATGACCGCGGGCTTGGCCATGTAGCCGGCGTCGCCGCGCTTCACCTTCGCGGCGAAGGAGACCTCCGCGACCTGCCGCAGAGACACGGGGGCGTCCTTGACGGTCGCGACGACGAGGCTGCGCAGGTCGTCTAGGCTCATGGTCCGGCCGATGTTCCGGATCAGGTACTCGCGGGCATTCTGGTCGGTGAAGCCGCCGCCGGCGTTGGTGCCGAACTGGGCGAGCGCCGCCTCGAGCTGGGCATTCGTCACGCCGAGCGCGCGCATGGCGGCGGGGTTCGGGCCGACCCGGAATTGGCGCACCTCGCCCCCGATGGGGATGACCTGTGCGACGCCGGGGATGGTCAGCAGACGCGGCCGGATGGTGAAGTCGGCGACCTCGCGCATCTGCATGGGGGTCGCGGTCTCGCCGGTCACCGCCACGAGCAGGATCTGGCCCATGATGGAGGAGATTGGCCCCATCGCCGGGGTGACGCCCCGCGGGAGCTGGTCCTGCGCCAGGGCGAGGCGCTCCGCGACCTGCTGCCGATTCCGGTAGATGTCGGTCCCCCAGTCGAACTCGACGTAGGTGACGGACAGCCCCACGCCCGAGACCGAGCGCACCCGGATGACGCCGGGGAGCCCGTTCATCCGGGTCTCGATGGGGTAGGTGACGAGTTGCTCGACCTCCTGGGGCGCGTAGCCCTCGGCCTCGGTCATGATGGTGACGGTCGGGCGGTTGAGATCGGGGAAGACGTCGACCGGCAACTTGGTCGCGGACAAGGCTCCGTAGAGTACCAGCACCGCGGCGAGCGCGAGGACGAGCAGGCGGTTGCGGACCGACTGGCCGACGAGGAAGGTGAACATCGGCGGACTCCTCAGCGGACCTGGTCGAGGAGCTCGGCACCCTGGGTCACGACCCGCTTGCCGGGTCCGATCCCCTCCGCAACCAGCACCCGGCCGCCGTCCAGCGGCTCGACGCGGACCGGCCGCGCCTCGAAGCGCTCGGCGGTGACGTGCTCGTAGATGACGTCCTGTCCGTTGCCGGACCGCACGACCGCGGCGCGCGGCAGCGCCAAGCCGGATTGCTCGGTGTCGGTTCCGGCCAGCACGGTGACGAACTGACCGACCCGCAGGCCGGAGGCGTCGCCCTGGACGGCGAACTGCACAGGAAGGGCCTGGTTGCGGTCGGCGAGGCCGGAGCCCTGGTAAGCGAGCCTCAACGTGCGGCCGTCGGCGAGCCGCGCCGTGGCGTCCTGCGCCGCCGTGAGCGCGTCGAAGCTCAGCGCCTCGACCCAGAGGCGGTTCGGATCGACGACCTGGAAGACCATCTGCCCGGGGCTGGCCATCTGGCCGGCGACCGCCGCGGCCTGGGCGACGACGCCGTCGACGGGCGCGACGAGCGGTTCCGGCTGTTGCCGGATCTTGTCGAGGGCCGCGCGGCGGTCCTGAAGGCCCTTGAGCTCGGCGATCGCGTCCTCAAGCTGGCTCTGGGGCACGGCCGCGGTCGTGGCGAGCCGCCTGTAGCGGTCGACCCGCCGCTCGACGATGGAGATCTGCTGGTCGAGATCCCCTTGGGTCTGGCGCATGTCCGAGGCGTCGACCGCCTGGATCGGCGGCGTGACGGTGGCGAGGACCTCGCCCTTGTGCACCCGCGTGCCGAGGCGAGGAAACAGCCCGGAGGGCGGCGGGGAGAGCCGGCCGCCGACCGAGGACTGGACGACGCCGCTGGCGTTCGGGTCCGGGATGATCCGGCCCGGAAGCTCGACCGAGCGGTGGAAGCTGCCCTTCTCGGTCATGGTCGTGCGCAGGACCAGCAGGCGTTGGGTCGGCTTCGGCACGAACACGGAGCCGTCGGGAAGGCGCTGCGCCAGGTCCGACGAGGCGGGCGTGCCCGGTCGCGGCTCGATCAGCGCGGCTCGCTGCACGGGGGCGCCGTGGTCCTCGTCGCCATGCGCGAAGGCGGCGGTGCCCAGCGCGATGGTGATGCCGACGGCGAGCAGCGTCACCGCGGGGCCGTTGCGGCGGCCCCGGGCGAGCCCGGCCACGAGAATGCCGAGCAGGAAGGCGACGGCCACCGCGCCGATCAGGGTCGGGTCCCTCTCGCCGAGGCGCTCGCGGATGCCGCGGGCGACCTCCGAGACGCGCGACGTCACGGCCTGCGTCGGCGGAACGACCGTCGTGGCCTTCCCGTCCGGGACGGTGACCGAGACGGCGAGCACGTCGACCTCCTCGCCCGCCGTGACGGTGGCGGCGAATTCGTGCCGCCCAGGCTTCGACAGCCACGGGGCCGGCAGCGCGTAGCCGCCGTCGGGCGCGGCAATCGCGGTCCTCGGACCTTCCGGGGTCTCGATCTCGACCGTCGCGCCCGTCACCGGCTCGTTCGTCCGGAAGCGGTCGAGAAACAAGGTCAGGGTGCCATCGCGCGGGGTGGCGACGAGCTCGAAGGCGTCGGAGAGGGCCTCGCCGCGCGGGGCGATGGTCTTCGAGACGGGCGGCTGGGCGGCGCCGTGATCGTGGCCGTCGTGGGCGAGCGCGGGCTCCGCCAGGACGGCGGCGAGCAGCGCCACCGCACCGAGGGCGGCGGCAGTACGGATCGACATGGGAACGGTATCCTCGCGATGGGGATGCCGGGCGCGGCCACGGGCGGGCGCAGCTCGGGTGTCGCGCGCCTCAGGCGCGCCTCATCTCACGCGAGGGTTCGTGGGGGCTCGGGGAGGGCCTCGGGGCCGACGCGGGCGCGGCCGGCGACGTCGGCCGGGACCAGCGTGACGGCGCCGAACAGGTCCACGGACAGGCCGAGCGGACCCGCGAGGACGCCGGTGGCGCAGCAGGCCATCGTCCCGCAGCAACTGGTCCTACAACCGGGGCGGCAGCAGCCGTCCTCGGTCGGTTCGATGCGCGCCGCCTCGACGGCGAGGAGCACAACCTTGGACCACGCTGGCGCCTCGGCCTGGGCGGCGGTCCTCGCCGGCATGGACGTGGTCGCGACGACCGGAGCGACGGCTTTCGGCTGCGCCGCGGCCATGTGGTGGCCGTGGTGCGCGTGGCCCTCGTGGGCCTGAACGGCGGACGGCGCGACGTAGGCGATGATCGCGAGGATCATCGCCGCCATCAGGCGCAGGATCTGCCGGTCGAGGCTCATGGGTACGGGATTACACCGGTTCGGTTGGCGGGACTATGAATGCCGACGTGAGATTTTTGGTTGCGTGGGGGCCGGCTCAGGCCGCCGCGGACAGGGGCTCCGCTGGGTAGCCGGCGGCGGTGACGGCGTCGGCGATCCGTTCGGCCGGGGCGGTGGCCCCCGACACGGTGACGAGCTTCGACGCGAGGTCGACTTCCACGCGGGCGCCGGGCTCGACGGCCTGCACGGCCCCGGTCACGGACTTGGCGCAGCCGCCGCACCCCATCTTCTCGACCTTCAAACGGATCATGACGCTCTCCTTCGGACGGCGTCTGGATGAGGTGGGGCTTCCCACCGTGGGAAGGTCAAGGGTCGAGGAATCCCCGTCAGTTCGGGGAGGCCCAGGTCGATGCGGTGGCACGGTCCTGGTGGCCATGACGGATGCCCTCTCAGCCGAGCCAGCCGGTGTAGAGGCCGACCAGGACGATCAGCGCGGCCGAGTGTTGATCGGCGTGGGGCCTCCACGCCGATCGGCACGTTAGGACGTTGAAATCGCTAGCGCTACCGGGGGCTGAACGTAGCATTGCGAACGCGCATCCCGGTACTGCCGATTCCGAACCGATTCCCTCAGTCCCGAACCGCCCGGCATCGTCGATGCAGGAAATGCCGCCGCGCCGAGCGCGTCGCATCGGATTGTGCGTTGCGGCGCGGCGCATCCGCGGAAACAGGTTCGGGGGCCGTTGAGACGAAGGCCGGATCCGGCCCCGGTTGCGGCGCAGCAACCGGCGGAGACCGTCCCGCGTGCTGGGCGCCTCGTCTAAACCACCGAAATCAAACGATTATTCCTGGCGACCACCGGCCCCTCGGTTTCTGAGGACGGCCTGGTGGAGCTGAGGGGATTCGAACCCCTGACCTCCGCAGTGCGATTGCGGCGCTCTCCCATCTGAGCTACAGCCCCGTCGAGGCGCCGGCCTTGTAGGCTTGGCTGCCCGAGACTGTCAATTGCCGTTTGCCGCAAGCCCGGCGGATACGCCTCGGCGGGTCGTTCCGCGGGGCGGCGAGGAGTTCGAACACCGCGCATGTATGCTCTCCTCTGGCTCTTCGATACGATCGTTCAGATCCTGGTCTACATCCTCATCGCCAGCGCCGTTCTGAGCTGGCTCGTGGCCTTCAACGTGGTCAACGTGCGCAACCCGATCGTCTCCCAGATCGGCGAGTTCCTCTACCGCGTGACCGAGCCCCTCCTGCGGCCGATCCGCAACCTCCTGCCGAATCTCGGCGGCGTCGACATCTCGCCGATCATCCTGATCCTGCTGCTGCTGTTCATCAGCCGCTTGCTGCACGAGTTCGTGCCGGTGCAGACCTACGGCATCTCCGGCTGACCACAGCCCCCGATCGCGGCCTCAGCCTGCCCGCCTGCCGGCGGCGCGGGTGCATTTCGACGGACCCAGCCCGCTCATGAAGACCAATCCCGGCCGCTTCTTCGAGGATTACCGCCTCGGCGAGACCATCCGCCACGCGACCCCGCGCACGGTCACGAGCGGGGACGTCGCCCTCTATACGGCGCTCTACGGCCCGCGCTTCGCGGTGCAGTCGTCAGACGCCTTCGCCCGCGCCATCGGCTATCCGAGGAGCCCGCTGGACGACCTGCTGACCTTCCACGTCGTCTTCGGCAAGACGGTGCCGGACATCTCGCTGAACGCGTTGGCCAATCTCGGCTATGCCGAGGGCGGCTTCCGCCGGCCGGTCTATCCGGGCGAGACGCTCTCCACGGTCTCCGAGGTGATCGGGCTCAAGGAGAGCTCCAACCGCCAGACGGGCGTCGTTTACGTCCGCTCCGTGGGCTCGGACGAGAAGGGCGAGACGGTGCTCAGCTATTGCCGCTGGGTGCTGGTGCGCAAGCGCGACCCCGAGGCGAAGATCGCGCAGGAGCACGTCCCCAGCTTCGCCAAGGTCGTGGACCCGGCCGACCTCGCCGGCGCCCTGCCCCTCCTCGACGTCTCGGCCTACGACAACGACCTCGCCGGCAGCCCGCACCGCTTCGGCGATTACGCGGCCGGCGAGAAGATCGACCATGTCGACGGCATGACCGTCGAGGAGGCCGAGCACCAGATCGCGACGCGCCTCTACCAGAACACCGCCAAGGTGCATTTCGACGCGCTCGCCACCCGCGACACCAAGTTCGGCCGGCGCCTGATCTATGGCGGACACGTCATCTCGCTGGCGCGGGCGCTGAGCTTCAACGGGCTCGCCAACGCCTTCTCCATCGCCGGCATCAATGCCGGCCGGCATGTGGCGCCGCTGTTTGCCGGCGACACGGTCTATGCCTGGAGCGAGGTGCTGGAGACGGCCGACCTCGCGGGGCGCAACGATGTCGGCCTGCTGCGCCTGCGCACCGTCGCCACCAAGAACCAGCCCTGCGCGAACCATCCCGACCGGCAGGGCGAGGGCTACGACCCGAGCGTGATCCTCGATCTCGACTACTGGGCCTTCATGCCGAAATAGGGCTTGCCGGTCCGTGGCGTCGCGGAAAACCGCGGCGCCCGTTTCAAAACAGGCCCAGCACCGCCACCCGGAGCGGATTCTCCGGGTTCGCGAGCAGGCGGATCGCCATGGCGCAGGCGATGGTGACGAGGAGCGGCCGGATCAGCCGGGCGCCGAGCCGCACCGCCAGGGCCGAGCCGATCTGGGCGCCGAGGAAGGCGCCGGCCGCCATGGCGAGCCCGATGATCCAGGCGACGTGCCCTGAGGCGGCGAACAGCGCGAGGCTGCCGAGGTTGCTCGCGGCGTTGGCGAGCTTGGTGTGGGCGGTGGCCCGCACGACCCCGAGACCCAGCAGCGTCACGAATCCCACCATGTAGAAGGCCCCCGCTCCGGGCCCGAAGACGCCGTCGTAGAAGCCGACGAGGGGCGCCACGCTGAGCGAGAAGGCCAGCGGCGTGATGCGCGCCGCCGCGTCCTCATTGTGCATCCGCCGGGCGAAGGCGAAGTAGAGCGCGATGCCGACGAGCAGGATCGGCACGCCGGCATCGAGCACGGAGCGCGGCGTCAGGCTCACGCAGAGGGCGCCTAGCATCGAGGCGAGGCCGGCGGCGAGCGCGATCCGCCAGGCTTCCGGCCAGTGGATCAGGCCGCGCCGTGCGAAGGCGATGGTGGCGGAGGTCGAGCCGGCGCTGCCCTGGAGCTTGTTCGTCGCGATGGCGCTGACGGGGTCGAGCCCGGCCAGGATCAGGGCGGGCAGCGTGATCAGGCCGCCGCCGCCGGCGATGGCGTCGACGCAGCCCGCCACCGTCGCCACCGCGAAAAGGCCGGCCACGAGGCCGGGGTCGAAACTGTCGATCATGGAAATCACGGGTCCGCCGGTGCCCGCGCGGGCTTGCGCCGCACGAACCGGGCGCTGCCATAGCCCGGCCACGCGCCGCCGTCGAACCCGGAACCGTCCTCCGGCCGTCCCGTCAGTCGCGCACGACGACCTTCGTGCCGACGCGGGCGCGGTCGTAGAGATCGACGACGTCCTTGTTGGTCATGCGGATGCAGCCCGAGGACACCGCCGCGCCCATGGTCTCGGGCTCGTTGGAGCCGTGGATGCGGTAGAGCGAGGAGCCGAGATAGAGCGCGCGGGCGCCGAGCGGGTTGTCCTGTCCGCCGGCCATGAAGCGGGGCAGGTCCGGGCGGCGGGCGAGCATCTGCGCCGGGGGCCGCCAGGCGGGCCATTCCTTCTTCATGGTCACGGTCTTCACGCCGGACCAGGAGAAGCCCTGGCGGCCGACGCCGACGCCGTAGCGGATCGCCTCGCCGCCGCCGAGTACGTAGTAGAGACGGCGCTGGCGTGTGGAGACGACGATGGTGCCGGGCTTCTCGGCGCCCTTCCAGGCCACCGTCTCGCGCGGGATCGCTTGGCCGCGGAAGACGTTCAGGAAGTCGGCGAGCGGCCCGCTGTCGAGGGGATTGGCCGTCGCCGCGCCACCGCCGACCCCGCAGATCGCCAGGACGGCGGCGGTGGCGGTCTTCACGAGGAAACCGGGCTTCGGCATCGGGCTCTTCCTTTCCGTCGGGTCGGGAGGGGTCGTTCGATCGTGCGGAACAGCCCTGGGCGGCGTTCGCGGCGCCGGTATGGTCGGTCAACCGTGCCGCGCGACGGACGGGCGCCCCTGTGGGATTCGCGCAACGCCGGCGGCGGCGAGCGGCCGTCCTCGACGGGCGCGGCGCCTGCGCAGGATGTCGCAGGCGGTTGCAGACTTGGCCGCAAGCCCCCAAGATCAGGGTTCGTGACCCGCATTTCGACGATACGGCGCCTTTCGGGCGCCCCCGGTTTCCTGCGCGCCCTGGTCGCCGCCCGCGCGGCGGGGCGTGGCCTGACGGCCGCGTCGATCGCGCTGCTGCTCGTCTTCCTTTCGGCCCTTCCCGACGAGTCCGTGCCGATGCCCCCGTCCCGTGGGCCCGGCATCGTCTCGATGAAGGCCGCCCCTCCGGCCACGGTGACGGCGCGGTTCGCGCTGTCCTCCGCCTCGCAGGCGGATGCGGATCTGCCTCCCGGCGACGGCCGCGAACTCGGCCCGGATCTGCCGTTGCCCCTGCGCCTGCCCGTCGCGGCCGGCCTGACGGCGGTGGCCAGCGATCCTCCGCCACCCGTCGGCTCGGCTCTGCCCGAGCGGCCCCCCAAAACCGCCTGATCCGGGGCGCCCGACCGAAGGCCGTGGCCGCGAGAGCGTGAGACATCGCCTCGCGGCGCGCTGTCTCGCGGGGGGCGGCGCGTCTCTGACGGTTGCGAATCTGCGCTGTCCGGACGCCGCCCGAGCGCGCCCCCGCCTCCCCCATGTCAAACTCGGATGCTCTCCAAGCGGCCCGAGCCCGTCGCATCGCCGATACCGGCGTGATCCATATCCCGCATGCCCGACACCCGCAGGAGCCAGTGACCGTGACGCCTCCCCGCCCCGCTCGCCGACCCCTTCGCGCGGCCGCGAGCCTTTCCGGCGCGCTCGTCGGCGGCCTTGCGCTTGCCGCGCTCTCGGCCTGCAACCAGAAGCAGGCATCCGCCCCCCTGCCCGGCCCCCCTCCCGAGGTCGGCGTCGTCACCGTGGCGCCGCAGCCGATTCCCTATGTGCGCGACCTGCCCGGCCGCGTGGCGCCGATGCGCATCGCCGAGGTGCGCGCCCGCGTCTCGGGCCTCGTGGTGAGGCGGCTGTTCGAGCAGGGCAGCACGGTCAAGGAGGGCGACATCCTCTACAAGATCGACCCGGCGCTCTACGAGGTCGAGCTCGCCAGCGCCGAGGCCGCGCTCGCGCGGACGGAGGCCGCCCTGGTGCTCGCCAACCAGCAGGCCGAGCGCCTGGAGACGCTGCTCTCGCGCGCCACCGCGAGCCAGGCCCAGTTCGACGCCGCCGACGCAGCCCGCAAGCAGGCCGCCGCCGAGGTGCTCGGCGCCAAGGCCACCCGCGACCGGGCGAAGCTCAACCTGTCCTGGACGGATGTGCGCGCCCCGATCACCGGCCGCATCGGCCGGGCCCTGCTCACCGAGGGAACCTTGATCGAGCAGGGCGGCGCGCAGGTTCTCGCCACCATCCAGCAGCTCGACCCGATCTATGTCGACATCACCCAGTCGGTCGGCGAGCTGAACAAGCTGCGCCGGGACCTCGCCAGCGGCGAGCTGGCGCGGCTCGAGAACGACGCGGCCAACGCCCATCTCATCATGGACGACGGCACGCTCTATCCGCTGGCCGGCCGGCTGCTCTTCTCCGACGTCACCGCCGACCCGAGCACCGGCCAGGTGACGCTGCGCGTCCAGTTCCCGAACCCGCATGACGAGCTCTTCCCCGGCATGTATGTGCGCGCCCGGATCAAGCAGGGCATCGATTCCGACGCCATCGCCGTGCCCCAGCAGGCGATCCAGCGCACCAACGACGGCAAGGCCGAGGTCTGGGTGGTCGGCCCCGACGACAAGGTCATGCTCCAGCCCGTCGAGGTCGGGCCGGTGGTCGGGACGAACTGGCTGATCCGCGACGGGTTGAAGGCCGGCGAGCGGGTCGTGGTCGAGGGCTTCCAGAAAATCAGCGCCGGGATGGCGGTGAAGGCGAACGCACCGACCCCGCCCGCCGAACAGGCCGCGCTCAAGCCGCACGACACCGACGAGAAGGCCGACGCGCCGGCTCCGCAGCCGAGGTAGCGCATCCCGGCCGCGCCTCGGATCCCAGGTCGGGAGCCGGCCGCAGGCTCCTGAAACATCATCGCTATCGAAGGCCGCCGGCCGCGCTTCTCAGGGAGCCGCCGCGGACCGGGACCGGAGACACCCTTCCCATGGCCCGCTTCTTCATCGACCGGCCGATCTTCGCCTGGGTCGTCGCGCT
The DNA here is from genome assembly GCF_050591105.1 of Methylobacterium endophyticum. Lineage (NCBI taxonomy): Bacteria > Pseudomonadati > Pseudomonadota > Alphaproteobacteria > Hyphomicrobiales > Methylobacteriaceae > Methylobacterium > Methylobacterium endophyticum. Next base: position 117,408 of record NZ_JBNHES010000016.1, on the reverse strand, counting down.
GTTCATCTGCCTGGGCGGCGCGCTGACGATCCCGCAACTGCCGATCGCGCAGTACCCTGTGATCGCGCCGCCCTCGATCGCGCTCTCGACGGCCTATCCGGGCGCCTCGGTGGAGAACCTCTACACGGGCACCACGAGGCTCATCGAGGACGAGCTGAACGGTGCCGCCAACATCCAGAGCTTCGAATCCGCGAGCGATTCCTTCGGGGTGGTCGAGATCACGGCAAGCTTCAAGCCCGGCACCGATCCGGGCTACGCGGGCGTGGAGGTGCAGAACCGCCTCAAGCGCGTGGAGGCGCGGCTTCCGGCGGAGGTGCGCCAGCAGGGCATCCTGGTGGAGGAGGCGTCGGCCGCCACCCTCAACATCATCACGCTCGTGTCCACGGACGGCTCCATGGACGAGGTCGCGCTCGGCGACTTCCTGATCCGCAACGTCATCAACGAGATCCGCCGCATCCCCGGCGTCGGCCGCGCCACGCTCTATTCCACCGAGCGCAGCCTTCGCGTCTGGATCGACCCGGACAAGCTGCGCGGGCTCTCCCTCAATGCCGCCGACGTCACCAAGGCGATCCAGGACCAGAACGTCCAGATCGCGTCGGGGGCGGTGGGCGCCCAACCGAGCCCATCCTCGAACGCGGTCAACTTCCCCATCGTCGTGAAGGGCCAGATGACCCAGCCCGAGGCGTTCGGCGCCATCGTGCTGCGCGCCAACCCGGACGGCTCCACCGTGCGCCTGCGCGACATCGCCCGGATCGAGCTCGGCGGCGAGGACTACAAGTTCACCACCCGCCTCAATGGCGGCGAGGCCGCCGGCATCTCCGTGACGCTCGCGCCGGACGGCAACGCCTTGCAGACGGCCAAGGCCATCCGCGCCAAGATGAACGAGCTGGCGCAGTTCTTCCCCGATACGGTGAAGTGGGACATCCCCTACGACATCACGCCCGCCGTGGAAGCCTCCATCGAGAAGGTGCTGCACACGCTCATCGAGGCCGTGGTGCTGGTCTTCGTGGTGATGTTCGTCTTCCTCCAGAACATCCGCTACACGCTGATCCCGACCATCGTCGTGCCCATCGCGCTGCTCGGCACCTGCACGGTGATGCTGCTTTCCGGCTTCTCCATCAATGTGCTGACCATGTTCGGCATGGTGCTCGCCATCGGCATCCTCGTCGACGACGCCATCGTCGTGGTCGAGAACGTCGAGCGCATCATGAACGAGGAGGGCCTGCCGCCGAAGGAGGCCACCAAGAAGGCCATGGGCCAGATCACCGGCGCGATCATCGGCATCACGCTGGTGCTCATCGCGGTGTTCATCCCGATGGCGTTCTTCCCCGGCTCGGTGGGCATCATCTACCGCCAGTTCTCCATCGCGATGGTGACGTCCATCGCCTTCTCGGCCTTCCTGGCGCTGTCTCTGACCCCGGCGCTGTGCGCGACGCTGCTCAAGCCCATCGAAAAGGGCCACGGCCACGCCAAGGGCGGCGTGTTCGGCTGGTTCAACCGGATCGTCGACCGCGAGACGGCGCGCTACGGGCGCGGCGTGAGGGCCTTCATCGCCAAGTCCGGCCGGGTGATGCTGGTCTATTGCGCGCTGGTGGTCGGCGTCGGCTACGCCTTCGCGCGGCTGCCCGAGAGCTTCTTGCCGCTGGAGGACCAGGGCTTCTTCACCGTCGACATCCAGACGCCGCCGGGCTCGTCCTTCAACCGCACGCAGGCGGCGGTGAAGAAGCTCGAGGAGCACCTGATGAAGCAGCCGGGGGTGGCCACCGTGACCATCGTCAACGGCTTCTCCTTCTCCGGCCAGGGCCAGATGACCTCCCAGGCCTTCGTGACGCTCAAGCCCTGGGGCGAGCGTGACGCGGACAACTCCGCCGCCAGGCTGGTGGCCGGCACCAACAAGGCCATGGCCGGCTACCGCGACGCCATCTTCGACGCCCAGGAGCCGCCGCCCATCGACAATCTCGGCAACGCGGCCGGCTTCAGCTTCCGCCTCCAGGACCGGGCGCAGCGGGGCTATTCCGCGCTGATGGCGGCGCAGGAGCAGCTGATGTCCCTCGCCACCAAGAGCCCCGTGCTCCAGAAGATGAAGGTCGAGGGCCTGCCCCCCGCGCCGCAGGCCGAGCTCGTCATCGACCGCGAGAAGGCGGCGGCGCTCGGCGTCAACTACGACGACATCAACGACACCATCCAGGTCAATCTCGGCTCGGTCTACGTCAACGACTTCCCCAACCGGGGCAAGATGCAGCGCGTGATCGTCCAGTCCGAGCAGCTCCAGCGCCTCAACGCCGCCGACCTCCTGAACTACGGCGTGAAGAACGCGCAGGGCACCATGGTGCCGATGTCCTCCTTCGCCGAGCTGCAATGGAGCGTCGGGCCGATGCAGATCGTCGGCTTCAACGGCTACCAGTCGGTGCGCATCACCGGCGAGCCCGCCCCCGGCTACACCTCGGGCGACGCCATCGCCGAGATGGAGCGGCTCTCGGGCCAGCTCCCCAAGGGGTTCGGCTACACCTGGAGCGGCCAGTCCTTGCAGGAGAAGCAGGCCGGGAGCCAGGCGAGCCTGCTGCTCGCGCTCTCGGTGCTGATCGTGTTCCTGTGCCTCGCCGCGCTCTACGAGAGCTGGTCGATCCCTCTCTCGGTGATGCTCGTCATCCCGCTCGGCATCGTCGGCTCGGTGGCGGCGGTGTATCTGCGCGGCATCCCCAACGACGTCTATTTCAAGATCGGCCTCATCACGATCATCGGTCTCTCTGCCAAGAACGCGATCCTGATCGTGGAATTCGCGCGCGACCTCTGGAAGCCGGGCAAGTCGCTGGTCGAGGCCACCGTGGAGGCCGCGACCCTGCGCTTCCGGCCCATCGTGATGACCTCGCTCGCCTTCATCTTCGGCGTGGTGCCGCTCGCCATCGCCACGGGGGCGGCCTCGAAGAGCCAGCAGGCCATCGGCTCGGGCGTGATGGGCGGGATGATCTCGGCCACCGTGCTCGCGGTGTTCTTCGTGCCGGTGTTCTTCGTCGTCGTGATGCGCCTGTTCAAGCGCCGGCAGGCCGCCGAAGGCGAGACGCCGGCCGATGGCGGGGAGCGCGCCGCTCCCGGTCACGGCCTGCCGGCGGAGTAGGCGTCAGGCGAGCCCGGTGAGGTAGTAGAACCCGATCACGAAGAACACCGCGGCGGTCTTGATGAGCGTGATCGCGAAGATGTCGCCGTAGGACTGCCGGTGCGTGAGGCCGGTGACGGCCAGCAGCGTGATGACGGCGCCGTTATGCGGGAGCGTGTCCATGCCCCCGCTCGCCATGGAGGCGACCCGGTGCAGCACGTCCATCGGGATCCCGGCGGCCTGGGCGCCCTCGATGAAGCGCTGCGACAGGGCGGCGAGCGCGATGGACAATCCGCCGGAGGCCGAGCCGGTGACGCCGGCGAGCACCGTCACCGTCACCGCCTCGTTGACCAGCGGGTTCGGGATGGCCGAGAGCGCGTCCGAGATGGCCTTGAAACCGGGCAGCGCCGCGATCACCGCGCCGAAGCCGTATTCGGTGGCCGTGTTGGTGCCGGCGAGAAGCGAGCCCGCCACGGCCGCCTTCGAGCCTTCGGCGAAGCGTCCCGAGATGTTGCGGTAGCCGAGGATCAGCGTCGCGGCGATGCCGAGCAGCAGCGCGCCCTCCACCGCCCAGATCGCGGCCACGGCCTTCACCTGCACGACCACCGGATGGGCGGCCATCTCGGGGCTGAGGGCGACGGAGGCCTGCTCGCCGTAGACCGCGTTGATCCAGCCGAGCAGCAGCCGGTTGCCGACGCCGACGATGAGGAGCGGCAGCACCGCGACCAGGGGGTGGACGGGCGCGAATTCCTCGCCGGCCTTCGGCTCGTTGGCGTGGCCCTCGCCGTAGCCCTCGCCGGCGGCGGCCGCCCGGCGCCGGCGCCATTCGAGATAGGCCACGCCGATGGCGAAGATGAAGAGCGAGCCGACGATGCCGAGGATGGGGGCGGCGTAGGAATCCGTCTTGAAGAAGGACGAGGGGATGATGTTCTGGATCTGCGGCGTGCCGGGCAGCGTGTCCATGGTGAAGGTGAAGGCGCCGAGCGCGATGGTGCCGGGCACGAGGCGCTTGGGGATGTCGCTCTGCCGGAAGAGCTCCGCCGCGAACGGGTAGACCGCGAAGACCGCCACGAACAACGAGACGCCGCCATAGGTCAGGATCGCGCCGACGATGACGATCGCCATGATCGAGCGCCCCTTGCCGAGCACCCCCGTCACCGCGCCGACGATGGAGCGCGCGAAGCCGGAGATCTCGATGAGCTTGCCGAACACCGCGCCGAGCAGGAACACGGGGAAGTACAGCTTCAGGAAGCCGACCATCTTCTCCATGAACAGGCCGGAGAAGATCGGCGCCACCGCGCCGGGATCCGTGACCAGCACCGCGCCCAGCGCCGCCACCGGCGCGAACAGGATGACGCTGTAGCCCCGATAGGCGATCGCCATCAGGAAGACGAGCGCCGCGAGGCAGATCACGAAGTTCATGGCGCGTCCCCGATCCCCGGTGGCGCGGGTTCGCGACGCCCGTCGCTATACGGGCCGCCCGCTGCCTGAGGCCGTTCAAGACGGTGGCCGTGCCTTAGTCAAACCCGGCGAGGCGCCAGGGGTGTCATCCACCGCCGATCGACAACCCGTGCGCGACGGCACCGGCTTTTCGTGGACGATCCGATAGATTTCATTCATCATTCCCGCCTGCCCCGAAGCCTGCGAACAGAATCCGGCCGGGGGCGCCAACATCGCCGACCCCGGCGATTCGGAGGCCGCCATGCCCCTCGCTTCGCCTCTGAAGCTCGCCGCCGCGCTGCTTATCGGCCTCTCCCTGGACGCTGCCGCGCTGGCACAGGATGCCGGTCAGCCCGCGCGCACCTGGACCGATCCCCCCGCCCGAGGCGCTGCTGCGGCCCCGGCGGCGAAGCCCGCCGCCGAGGAGGCGAAGGCGCCTGTCGCTGTTTCGAGCCCGAGCGTGGCTGGCGGCGGGCCGGTCAGGGCCGCCGGTCGGTCCGGGCGTCATGTCCAGCGCCAGGCGCGCCGGATGTCGCGGACGGCTGTCGCGGCGGCCCGGCCGCGACCGCAGCAGCGCAGGTTCGCGGTCACGGCGGTTCATCCGACGCGTCATGGCCCCGGCCGCCCGACGGCGGGAGGACCGGGCTACAGCCTCGCGCGGAACTCGGCGCCGATGGCGGTCTACGATCTGCCCGTCGGCATGGTCGAGACGGGGGCGCCGTTCGACGACGCGGCCGACAGGATCAGGGCCGCCCGCGCGGCAGGCTACATCGTGATGCACGCCCGCTCCGTCCGGTTCCCGGACGGCCGGTCGCTGCGCACCTACAGCCCGATCGGCGAGGAGCGCGAGGAGGACTGACCGGAAACGGCAGGGAGGACGGGCAGGTCGGGAGCCGGCGGCGCCGGCTTGCGGCTCAGCGGATGCGCGGGGGCCGGCTCGGCTCGAACACGATGCGGCGGTGGAAGGCGCACCAGCTCTTGCCGTCCGGCACCGGCGCGCCGCAGCAGACGGCGCGGTCGTTCGGCTCGCCGATGATGAACTTGCAGACGAAGGCGCCCGACTGCGCGAAGGGGACGCGCAGCTCCTCGGACGGCTCCTCGATGCTCTCGGCATCGGCGAACTGAGAGAAGCGGACGAGCTGGTTCATGTCGGCAACGACTCGTTGACTACACACGGGACTGCTGACGGCGCAGCCCGGCGGAATGGAAGCGGATGGAGATCCTGATCGCGGTGTCGAGGCCGAATCGGCCGAGCCCGCGTTCAGATTCGTCATGATGCTGTTATAAATGGAGTTCTCGCGTCGCGAAACAAGCCCGGCATGCGTTCCGCACAGGGACGCACAGACTTCTGCGACGATGACTGCGGATGCCGCAGGCTCCGACACCCGATATCGAGCGGCCGCGCCGGTGTCGAATCCCGCGCGAATGCCCGCCCCGCGACCCGTCATCGATCCGGGATCGGGAAATCGTCCCACGCCCCGGTCGAGGGCGGCGGCTATTCTTGAGACGCGGAGCGGCGCGGTGTAGGCCCCCAGCGCGCGCCGCAGGGCGGGGCGCGGGACCTCTCGGCGAGACCTCCAGGGAAGCCACCGGATGCGCGTGCTCGTCACCGGCTCGGCCGGGTTCATCGGCTATCACCTGTGCCGGCGTCTCCTGGCGGCGGGATGCGCCGTCACCGGCCTCGACGGCTTCTCGGACTATTACGATATCGGGCTGAAGCGCGCGCGCCATGCCGAGCTCGAACGGCATCCGGCCTTCGAGCCGGTGGAAGGGCGCCTGGAGACGCCGGGCCTGCTGCGCGATCTCCTCGGCCGCGTCCGGCCCGAGCGCGTCGTCCATCTCGCGGCGCAGGCCGGGGTGCGCTATAGCCTGGAGAACCCCCAAGCCTACGCCGACGCCAACCTCACGGGCAGCTTCAATCTGCTGGAGGCGGTGCGCGCCCACCCCGTCCGCCACCTGCTGCTCGCCTCGACCAGCTCGGCCTATGGCGGCAACACGGCCCTGCCCTTCCGGGAGACCGACCGGGCCGTGAGCCCGCTCACCCTCTACGCCGCCTCGAAGCTCGCCATGGAGGCGATGGCGCATTCCTACGCGCATCTCTTCGCCGTCCCGACGACCGCGTTCCGCTTCTTCACCGTCTACGGCCCCTGGGGGCGGCCGGACATGGCGCTGTTCCTGTTCACGCGGAAGATCCTGGCGGGGGAGCCCATCGAGGTCTTCGGCGGCGGCGTGGCGATGCGCGACTTCACCTATGTGGACGATCTGGTCGACGCGATCCTGCGCCTCGCCGAGGTGCCCCCGCCCTCCCCCGGTGCCGGCAGCCCGATCGGCCCCTTCGACACGCTGAGTTCCTCGGCGCCGTATCGCCTCGTCAATATCGGCGGCGGCCGGCCGGAAAAGCTCGAGGCGATGATCGCCGCGCTCGAGAAGGCGCTGGGCCGCAAGGCGGCGCGCATCGAGAAGCCCCTGCCGCCCGGCGACGTCGCCCGCACCCATGCCAGCACCGAGCTGCTCGACGCCCTCGTCGGAGCCGTTCCGCAGACGCCGATCGGCGTCGGCATCCCGGCCTTCGTGGAGTGGTATCGCGGCTATTACGGCGTCTAAGGATCCGGGCTTCGCCGGCCGCGTCGCCGGCGCTATCAGGCGTGTCCCGGTGCTGCGCAACGAAGGGCCCCATGTTCGGCACGGATTCCGGCACTCCCCTCGAGAGCATCGCGCATATCATCCAGGTCGCGCTGGCGCCGGCCTTCCTGCTCTCGGCGCTGGCGACCTTGATGAACGTCTTCTCGACGCGTCTCGGGCGCGTCTCCGACAAGGTCGACGACCTCACCGAGAGCCTGGCGGGCGCCGTGCCCTCCGATGCCGAACGGCTGGAGCGGCGCCTGTCCCGCCTGCGGCTGCGCTCGATCACCCTCGATATCGCGGTGGTCCTCGCCTCCCTCGGCGGTGTCGCCACGGGCGCGGCGGTACTGACCCTCTTCGTCGGGGCGCTGCGCGATGCCACGGTCGCCTCGATCCTGTTCGGCTGCTTCGGCTTCGCGCTGATCTGCACCGTCGGCGCGATCTGCGCGTTCATGGTGGAGATCCTGCTCGCCGGCCGAGGCATCCGGCGCGCCGCCTCGCGGGAGCGGGATCCCGACGAGACGGGCGGCAGCCCTTGAGAACCGCATGGCCGTCCTTTCGGGATGGCGGGTGGGCGCGCGCGCGTTTTCGCGATAGGTGAGCCGCCGCCCTCGACGCCGCACGGTCCCGAGACGGCGCCCGAGACGAGGTGACGCGATGTCGAGACCGCCGGCCGAGACCCCGAGCGAGGCGAAGTCGACCCGGCGCCGCCCGACGATCGCGAGCCTCTCGCGGCTGGTGAGGCTCGCCCGCCGTTCGGTCGTCCGGCGCATCCCCGGCGGGCGGCCGCTGCGCAAGGGGCCCTTCGTCGGCTATTTCGAGGGGCTGCACGGCACCGTGGCGACGGGCTGGGTCTTCGATCCCGACCGGCCGGACGAGCCCGCGACGGTGGAGTTCCTCGTCGGCGGCAAGGTGATCCACCGCGCCACCGCCAATCAGTACCGCGACGACGTGGCGGCGGAAGGTCATGGCGCCGGCCGGGCGGGATTCTACGCCGACCTCCCCCTCGATCTCTCCGCAGGTCCAGTGGAGGTGCATGCCCGGCTCGCCGGCACCTCCTGGCGGCTGAACGACTCGCCGCGCACCGCCACGCTCTTCGTCGCCCTGAAGAAGTGGCTCGGCCGCCGCGAGCGCGTCACGGGGCCGTTCCGCGACTGGCTCGGCCGGCGCCTGACGCGCGCCACCGAGGGGCTCACGCTGTCCATCGTCGTGCCGGTCTACAACACCAGGCCCGAGTGGCTGGCGGAATGCCTGGAGAGCGTCCTCGGGCAGTGGTGCGGCAACTGGGAGCTGATCTGCGTCGACGACGCCTCGACGAACCCCGAGACCCGGCGCGTGCTGGAGGAGTTTTCGAGACGCGACCCGCGCGTCACCGTTCTCGCCAATGCCGAGAACCGGGGCATCGCGAAAAGCACCAATGCCGGCATCGCGGCGGCCAAGGGCACGCATGTGGCCTTCCTCGACCACGACGACGCGCTGGAGCCCGACGCGGTGTTCCAGCTTCTCCACGCCGCCAGGAGCGGCGCCGAGCTGATCTATTGCGACGAGATCCTGACCGGGGAAAAAATCTCGCAGGTGATGACCCCGCAGATCCGGCCCGCCTATAGCTGGGACTGCTACCTCAGCCACCCGTATTTCGTGCACATGGTCTGCGTGGAGATCGGTACCGCCCGCGCGGTCGGCGGCTGGGACGAGACCATGCGCATCTCCGGCGACGTGGATTTCGTGCTGCGGGTCTCCGAGCGCGCCACCAAGGTCGCCCATGTCCCGGCGATCCTCTACCGCTGGCGCACCCATGGTGAGAGCGCCGGCCACCAGCTCAAGGACCGGGTGGTGGAGGCGACGACGGGGGCGCTCAACCGCCACCTCGCGCGGGTGCATCCCGGCGCCACGGCCAAGGGCGCCGTGCTGTTCAACCACTTCCAGGTGGAGTTCCCCGACCCCGGCGGGCCGGTGCTGGTGGTGATCCCGACCAAGAACCGCGTCGACCTGCTCTCGCGCTGCGTCGACTCGATCCTGGCGACGACGCAGCCCGGCGACGTCGAGATCCTGGTGGTCGACCATCAGTCCGACGATCCCGAGACCCTGGCCTGGCTCGCCGAGAATCGGGGCCGGATCGAGGTCTTCCGCTTCGAGGGGCCGTTCAACTATGCGCGGATCAACAACGCCGCCGTCGCGCATGCCCGCGCGACGCGCGGCGCGCTGCCGCCCTTCCTCCTCTTCGCCAACAACGACATCGAGGCGATCGAGCCGGGCTGGCTCTCGCGCATGCGCTCGCTCGCGGCCCGCGCCGATGTCGGCGCGGTGGGGGCGACGCTGCTCTACCCGGACGACACCATCCAGCATGCGGGCGTCGTCATCGGCCTGAACGGTCCCGCCGACCACGCCCACAAGTTCGTGCCGTTCTGGCGCCGCAAGAACGAGCGCAACCGGGGCCTGACGGGCATGCTGCTGGTGACGCGCGACTACTCGGCGGTGACGGCGGCCTGCCTGATGACGCGCTCGAGCGTGTTCGAGTCCGTCGGCGGCTTCGACGAGGGATTCGCGGTGGGCTTCAACGACACCGACCTGTGCCTGCGCATCGGCCGGACCGGCCTGAAGATCCTCAACGACGCCCATACCGTGCTCTACCACCACGAATCCGCGACACGCCGCGCCTCGGGCGGGGTCTCCCATCCCGAGGATGCCGAGCTGTTCCACGCGCGCTGGGACGCGGCCTTCGCGGACGGGGACCGATTCTACAGCCCGCTCTTCACGGCGAGCGGCCACGACCACCATCCCGCCCGCTATGCGGTGGATTTCCCGCGCGCCCGCGTCCGCGACGGGCTCGGAGCGGGGAAAGCGTCGCCGTTCGCCCAGAAATAGCCCGGAAACCTCCGCTCCGCGTGCCATCCCGGCCGCGTTGTCGCCACAACCGTCACGGTAAATCGAGTCCTGCGCCGGCCCCGGCGCGTCAAGGATTTCGAGACACCTCCATGCAGGCTCGCAGGATCGGATCTCTGAGGCCCGCCTCCGAAAAGGGCCGCTTCGGCGCGGGCCCGGTCTCGGCCGAGGCGCTCACCGTCTCCTCGACCGTCGCCCGCGACCATGGCAGCCGCCTCGCTCTGACCCGCTCGATCCTCTCCGTGGCGCTCCTCGCCGGGGGATTCACCGCCGTGATGCTGGGCTCCGGCGTCGACCTCGCCCGGATCGGCCTCGAACAGGCGGTGCCCGCAGCCCATGCCGCCACCGAGATCGCCATGCCTCGCCCGCGCGTCGGCGTGGTGCAGCTGCCCTCGCTCCCCGAGCCGCCCGCCGTGCTGAAGGCCTCGGCCGCCTTCTCCGCCGTCCACGACCTCGACACCGATCTCGGCTCGGACTCGGTCGACCGCGTCTCCTACGACTACCTGATCTCCGAGACCTCCATCGGCGACCCGAACGACATCCTCGAATTCGGGCCCATGAAGATCCGTCGCCACCTGGTGCAGAAGATCGTCCGCGCCGCGCAGGCCGTGCAGACCGATCCGGTGCTGCTCATGGCGGTGGCCGACAAGGAATCGAGCTTCATCACCGCCGTGCAGGCCAAGACCTCCTCGGCGACGGGCCTCTACCAGTTCATCGAGCGGACCTGGCTCGGCGTGGTGCGCGACTTCGGCCCGAAATACGGCCTCGCCTCGGAAGCCGCCCTCGTCACGGACGACGCCAACGGCCGCCCGACCATCGCCGATGCCGCCGAGAAGGCCCGCGTCCTCGAACTGCGCCGCGACCCTTATCTCTCCGCCCTGATGGCCGGCGAGATGCTGAAGCGCGACGCCGCCCGCATCGCGCTGCGCATCGGCCGCGAGCTGACGCTCGGCGAGGTCTATCTCGCCCACTTCCTCGGCCCGGAGGATGCCGGCGACTTCATCGCCAAGGTCGCCGACAAGCCCAAGGCCGCCGCCGCGCAGATGCTTCCGGGGCCGGCGCGGGCCAACCGCACGATCTTCTTCGCCGCCGCGCATGGCCGCCGCAAGAAGGCCGCGAGCCTCTCGGTGGCGGAAGTCCACCAGAAGTTCGAGGCGATGATGAGCACCCGCGGCGAGCGCTACCGCGACGTGCGCTCGGTGGCCGGCATCATGGCCTATGCCGACGCCGCGACCGAATGAGCCGCGCGCGGGCGGCGCAATCTGCGGCTCCCGGCGCAACTGACCGGCTCCTCCCGACTTTCTTCAGGCGCGCCCCCGCTCTTCGCGGGAAACCCGTGGCGATGTTCGCGAGGATGAGTCTTGTCTGACACCCGGCGTGATCGAGCGCATGGACAGCGCGAGCCGGTCGAGAGCCTCACACCCGGAGTGCCCCTCGACCAGATCGGCGAGACCCTCGCGTCGGTCTACGATTCCCTGCTGGCCGAGGGCGTGCCGGAGCATCTCGCGGCCCTGGTGCGGCAGGTCCGCCAATCCGCCGCCGAGGCGGGCCGCGCCAGGGCCGAGCCCACCTGCGCGGACCCGCGCGGCGATCCCCCCTGCCCCCGCCTCGCACTCGTCGTCGAGGACGATGCCGAGGTGCGGGCCCTGGCCGAGACCCTGCTCGACGAGACCGAGCTCGACGTCCTCGGCTGCGACAGCGCGGAGGCCGCCCTCGACGTGCTTCAGGCGCGCGGCGGCGAGGTCGCCCTCGTCTTCGCCGATGTCCGGCTCGCGGGGGAGATGAACGGGCTCCAGCTCGCCCGCGCCGTCGCGACCCTGTGGCCGCGCGCCCGGCTGGTGCTGACCTCCGGCCACGCCGTGCGCCGCCCGGAAGTGCCGGAGAACGCGGTGTTCATCCCGAAGCCCTGGCGGCCCATCGACGTCCTCCTCGAGGCCGAGCGCGCCGCCAGCGAGCCGCCCTCCACCATCGTCTGAGGCGGCGGCCGGGCGGGATTGTGCCGCCGTGCGGCCGCGCACGCCGTAACCTTACTTCCGAAGCGTATTCGGCGACCTTCCAAAATTGTCGTACGGGGATGGAACCGAACGCCCACGGTTACGCTTGTATGGCAAAGGTTACTGCACAGGTAGGCCCACCATGAAGACACTTGCCAGCGCTCTCGCCGGTTTCGTCGGCGTCTGTGTCCTCGCCGCGACCCCCGCCTTCGCCGCGTCGTCTTACGATCCCTTCGGCTCGGATGCCGAGGACTACTACGCCGAGCAGTACCAGCCCTACGGCTATCAGGGCACGCCGAGCCAGGGCTACGCCCAGCAGCAGGGCTCGGGCGGCCTCTTCGGCCAGGGCGTGCAGGCCGCGCCCCAGGCGCAGGTCCAGCCGATCCCGCGCGAGCTCGTCCGGTTCGAGGGCAACTACAAGCCCGGCACCATCGTGGTGTCGACGGCCGAGCGCCGGCTCTATCTCGTGCTCCCGAACGGCGAGGCCCTGCGCTACGGCGTCGGCGTCGGCCGCCCCGGCTTCACCTGGTCCGGCACCAAGACCATCACGGCCAAGCGCGAGTGGCCCTCGTGGACGCCGCCGGCCGCGATGCTCGCCCGCCGTCCCGACCTGCCGCGCTACATGGCCGGCGGCGTCGAGAACCCGCTCGGCGCGCGCGCCATGTATATCGGCAACACCGAGTACCGCATCCACGGCTCCAACGAGCCGGATACCATCGGGCAGGCCGTGTCCTCGGGCTGCATCCGCATGACCAACGACGACGTCACCGACCTCTACGGCCGCGTCCAGGTCGGCGCGAAGGTCGTCGTGCTGAACTGATCGACCCGCGCGGGTCCGATCCATCGCAGGCCGCGTCGTCCCCAACGGACGGCGCGGCCTTCTTTGTGCTCGGATCAGGGGATGACCCGGCCCACCGCCGTCTGCGGCGTGCTGAACGAGGCGATGGGCATGTCGCAGAAGCAGCGCGCGCCGAGGGGGCGCGGGCCGGGCAGCGGGCAGGAATAGGGCTGCGGCCCGGTCAGGCCCTGCTGGACCGCGTCGCAGTTGTAGCCGACCGGTCCGCCCCGGCGCGGCGGCGGCGCGCGGCGGATGATGACCGGCCGCTCCTCGTAATATCCCGGCGGGGGCCGGTCCTCGTAATACCCGTAGGGCTGCGCCTGGGCGCCGGAGCCGACCAGCATCGCGACGAGCATCGCGGCGGCGGAGGCGCCTCGGGTGGGACTGCGCATGGCGGAATCGTCCTTTCGGGATATCTGGCCCCGCTTCGGAACCCGGTCCCGCCCTTCTCCGCGAATGCGGGCGAAAACGAGACGGCCCGCCGCGCGCAAGGCGAGGCGGGCCGGTATCCCTCGAGCGGTCCAGCCCGGAAGGGCTGGACGCGGACCTGGCTTCAGGAGGTCGCCTTGCGGGTGGCCTGCTGGGCGGCGGCCTGGACATCGGCTCCCGCCTTGCGAGCGGCCTCGGTGCCCTGCTCGGCCGCCTTGCGGGCGGTCTCGGCGCCTTCCTGGATGGCGGCCTTGGCCTGCTCGGCGCCCTGCTGCATCGCGCTCTGCGCGAGGCCGCCGAACTCCTTGGCCTGGGCCTGGATCGCGGCGAACTGGCTGCGCACGAACTCGGCCTGGTGCTGCATGGCCTCCTGCACGTCCTTCGAGCGGACGAGCTTCTGCGCGAGGTCGAAGGCCGCGTTCACGTTCTGCTCGGCGAACTCGAAGCCGCGCGCGGAGGCACCCTGGGCGTTGGTGCGGGCGAGCTCGGCCGAGCCCTGCACCGTGTCGGCGGTCTTACGGGCGGCACCGATGAAGCTGTCGAAGGCCTTGCGGGCCTGGTCGACGCTCTTCTCGGCGAAGTCGCGCATCTCGGTGGGGACTTCGTAGTTCGGAGGGGTGCTCATGAGGTGTCTCCTGCCACTATGGTTCTGATTCGCCATTGTGCAATGCACAATAGCACATCCACCGCTCTGCGCCACCCTGTCTCGGGGCGGCGCATTAAGGTTGACATCGGGTAAACATGTGACAGCCCGTTGAAGTGCCAACCCTGGACAAGGTTCCGCCCTATACTCGTCCCAGGTCGTCATCCCGATTTCGCCGAGGCCGCGCCACCCCATGACCAGTGACGGGACCGAGGACGGGACGGAACGCTCCGTCGCCGCCGCGCTCGCGGCCTGGGCCGCCGATCCGCGCCTCGCCGCCGCCACGCGGGAGGGCGGCTGCTATCTCGTCCTGTCGGGCGACGCGCGCCGGGTGCTGCATGCGTCCGAGTCGGCCAAGCCCCTTGCCGCCGCCGTCGCCGGCCAGGATGGCGGAATCGCGGAATCCCTCGGACTCACCGCCCAGATCGCCCGCTCCGGCCTTCGCGAGACCGCGCCCTCCCTGCTGAGGCTGCGCTTCGATTCCCGGCGGATCGCGCCCCCCGCCGCCTGCCTCGTCGCGAAGGGCGGCCTCGGCGACGGCTCGCCCGTGCTGCTGCTCGCCTTCGACAAGCCGCTCCCGTCGCGGATTCGGCGGCCGGCGCCGGAGCCCGGCGGCGCGGCTGCCGAGGCGCCCCCCCCAGCCGCCCCTGCCCCGGAGCCCGTGCCCGATCTCGTCCCTGGCTCGCGCTTCGTCTGGCGCAGCGACGCGCAGGGCCGTTTCGGCGATGGGGCCGGCCATCCGAGCGCGGCCCTGAGGGCGGCGTTCGGCGGTGAAGGCTGGGTCTCCCTCGCGGCCTCCGGGCGGCTGCTCGACGGGGCGGTCCTGCTCGCCGCGCTCGATGCCGGACGGACCTTCCGCGCCGTGCCCGTGGGGCTCGCCCTCACCGCCCCGGAGCGGCGGCTGAACCTCGACGTCTCGGGGGCGCCCCTGGCGCGGCCCGGACGCGCCTTCGAGGGATTCTCGGGCTTCGGCACCATCCGTGCGCCGCTCCCCATCGAGACCGGGACGGGGGCTGAAAGCGCCCTCCCCGCCCTCGCCCCCGCCGTGCCCGAGATCGCCGAGCCGCCGGCCGGCACCGATACCGGGGAGCCGTCGAGCCCCTCGTCCGACCCTTCGCTGCCGGAATCGCCGTCGCCCGCTCCTTCGGCATCGGCTCCCGTGGCGGCGGTGTCCGAGGATCCCGAGGCGCCCTTACCGGACGATGGCCCCGCCGCCCGACTGTCGCCCGATACGACTCGGCTCGATGCCGAGGCGCCGGGCCTGCCGGCCCTCCCCGACCCCGAGCCGCGCCTGGAGACGGCGGCGGCGCCGGAGCGGACGGAGCCGCTCTCTGTCAACGAGCACGCCGCCTTTCGCGAGATCGCCAAGGCGCTGGGCGCCCGCTTCGCCGGGGACGACGAGGAGCCTGCCTCGGCGCGGCCCGAATCCGTCGCGGGCTTCGGCCTTCAGGGCGGTTCGGTGACGCCGTTCCCCTCGCGGGTCCCGGACCCGGCCGTCGAGGCGGCCGCCGTCCTCGACGGCATCCCGGCCTGCCTGCTGATCTGCCGGGGCGAGAGCCTGCTGCATGCCAACCGCCGGATGCTCGACCTCGCCGGCTTTCCCGACCTCGCCGCGCTCCAGCAGGAGGGCGGCCTGTCGCGCCTGTTCCACGGGTTGCCGCCGCAGCGGCATGCCGGAGCCGTCCAGGCGGTGGCGATGGCGACCCGCGACGGCGGTTCCCGCGATACGGAGATCGAGCGGGCCGGCATGGTATGGCTCGGCGAGCCGGCCGATTGCCTGCTGGTGCGCCCCGCGCCCCCGGCCGATACGGCCCGCGCGACGGCCGCCGCCGCGGTGGCGGACGGCTTCGCCCTCGCCCGCGCCGCCGACGCGGAAGCCGCCCTCGATGCCGTCGACGACGCGGTCGTCGGCCTCGACGGGAGCGGGCGCATCCTCTCCCTGAACCGCGCCGCCGCCGCGCTGTTCGGCTGCGAGCCCCGCGAGGTGGTGGGAGGCGCCTTCGCCGATCTCTTCTCGGCCGACAGCGAGGGGACGGTGCGCGCCCTCGCCCTGGGGGCCGGGATCGGCGCGCGCGAAGTCTCGGTCCGCCCCGGCGCCGTTCCGCAGACGCGCCTGTTGTCCGTCACGGCGGCGCGGCCGGACGGGCGCCGGGTCGCGGTCCTGCGCGATGCCGGTGCCTCGCGTCCGATGCTGCCGGCGGCGAAGGCCGCGGACGCGGAGCCGGATTTCGCCGCGCGGTTCGGCGACGAGATCCGCGCCCCTGTCACGGGCATCGTCGGTTCCGCCGACCTGATCCTCGCCGAGCGCTACGGGCCGCTGGGCGATGCGCGCTACCGCGACACGGTGCAGGGCATCCGTTCCTCGGGCGAGCAGGTCTTGGCGCTGGTCGACGACCTCGCGGATCTCTCGCGGATCGAGTCCGGCCGGCGCGAGCTCGCCTTCGGGCCGGTCATGCTCAACGATCTCGTGGCGGACTGCGTCGCCCATCTCCAGCCACAGGCCGCGAGCGGGCGCGTCCTCTTGCGGACGAGCTTCGACGCCGATCTCGCTCCGGTGACGGCCGACGCTCCCTCGCTGCGGCAGGCGGCGCTGGCGGCCATCGCCGGCGCCATTCGCGAGACCTCCGCCGGCGGGCAGGTGATCGTCTCCACCACCCAGGCCGAGCGCGGCGAGATCGCGCTGCGGGTCCGCGACACCGGGACCGGCGCCCAGCAGGAGACGGCGCCCTCCGGCGGCGGCGCTCCGGGGCTTGGCGCTCCGGGGCTCGGCGTTCCGCTGACGCGGGCGCTGGTCGAGGCCAATCACGGCCGCTTCCGGGTTTCCGCCAGGACCGGCGAGGGCACCCTCGTGGAGATGATGTTTTCCGCGCCCGAGGCCGCGCTCAGGGCCTGACCGGGGCTCTCCCGCGAGACAGATCGGAAGCGATGTCAGCCGGGCCGTCCGTCCCGAAGGTCCGCCGGGACGGCCGGCGGTTCCCGCTTCCCGCGACGCCGCTCCCCGAAGAGCGCGGCACGGTTTCGCGAATTCCCCGCGCCGATATGAAATTCGCAAGGCGAGCGTTGAACTTTTGGCTTGCTTGACAGCGGTCGAAGGGGGCGCCTAGCTGCCTGGGACGCCTGAGCCCGCTACCGTCGGGAGCGTGGCGCGGTCGCCCGTCTCCGGCGACCGCCTCCCGAATGCGGGACGGTCGCGATCTTTGGAAGCCACGGCTGCGCGGGTCTGACATCCGCGAACGACCGGGCACCGGACAGGGAAGAAATGCGATGGACGAGAAGCTGGTCGAGGTCCAGGGTGCGTGGCGCGAGAAGGGGCTCATCGACAACGCCCGCTATCTCGAGATGTACGAGGCGTCGGTGTCGAACCCGGATGCCTTCTGGGCCGAGCACGGCAAGCGCATCGACTGGATGAAGCCCTTCACCAAGGTGAAGGACGCGAGCTTCGAGCCGGGCAAGATCTCGATCAAGTGGTTCGAGGACGGGATCACCAACGTCGCTTATAACTGCATCGACCGACATCTCGAGACGCGCGGCGACCAGACCGCGATCATCTGGGAAGGCGACGACCCGAACGAGTCGAAGCACATCACCTATCGCGAGCTGCACGCCCAGGTCTGCCGGATGGCCAACGTCCTGCGCAACCGCGGCGTCTCGAAGGGCGACCGGGTCACGATCTACCTGCCGATGATCCCGGAGGCCGCCTATGCCATGCTCGCCTGCGCGCGGCTCGGCGCCATCCATTCCATCGTGTTCGGCGGCTTCTCGCCGGATTCGCTCGCCGGCCGCATCGAGGGCTGCGCCTCGAAGGTCGTCATCACCGCCGACGAGGGCCTGCGCGGCGGCCGCAAGGTGCCCCTGAAGGCCAATGTCGACGCGGCGATCTCGCGGCTCGGCAAGGACCTCGTGGACCACGTCATCGTGGTGCGCCGCACAGGCTCCGACGTGACGATGGAGGCCGGCCGCGACGTGTACTATCACGAGGCCGCCGAGCAGGTGACGGACGACTGCCCCGCCGTCGAGGTCGAGGCCGAGCACCCGCTCTTCATCCTCTACACCTCGGGCTCGACCGGCCAGCCGAAGGGCGTGGTGCACACCACGGGCGGCTATCTCGTCTACGCCTCGATGACGCACCAATACGTCTTCGACTATCACGAGGGCGACATCTACTGGTGCACGGCCGATGTCGGCTGGGTCACGGGCCACAGCTACATCGTCTACGGCCCGCTCGCGAACGGCGCCACGACGCTGATGTTCGAGGGCATCCCGACCTATCCGTCGAACTCCCGTTTCTGGGAGGTGATCGACAAGCACAAGGTCAACATCTTCTACACCGCGCCCACCGCGATCCGCTCGCTCATGGGCGGCGGCGAGGGCCCGGTGAAGAAGACCTCGCGCGCCTCGCTGCGGGTGCTCGGCTCGGTCGGCGAGCCGATCAACCCGGAAGCCTGGGACTGGTACTACAAGGTCGTGGGCGACTCGCGCTGCCCCATCGTCGACACCTGGTGGCAGACGGAGACCGGCGGCATCCTCATCACCCCGCTTCCCGGCGCCACCGCCCTGAAGCCCGGCTCGGCGACGCGGCCCTTCTTCGGGGTGGTGCCCGAGGTGGTCGACGCCGAGGGCAAGGTGCTGGAGGGCGCCTGCGAGGGCAACCTCTGCATCGCCCAGTCCTGGCCCGGCCAGATGCGCACGGTCTACGGCGACCACGAGCGCTTCGAGCAGACCTACTTCTCGACCTACAAGGGCAAGTACTTCACCGGCGACGGCTGCCGGCGCGACGCCGACGGTTATTACTGGATCACGGGCCGCGTCGACGACGTCATCAACGTCTCGGGCCACCGCATGGGCACGGCCGAGGTCGAATCCTCCCTCGTCGCGCATGCCAAGGTCGCGGAGGCCGCGGTCG
The DNA here is from genome assembly GCF_050591105.1 of Methylobacterium endophyticum. Lineage (NCBI taxonomy): Bacteria > Pseudomonadati > Pseudomonadota > Alphaproteobacteria > Hyphomicrobiales > Methylobacteriaceae > Methylobacterium > Methylobacterium endophyticum. The sequence goes on along the minus strand of NZ_JBNHES010000016.1, from coordinate 98,562 downwards.
TCGGCTACCCGCACGACCTCAAGGGCCAGGGCATCTACGCCTATGTCACCCTCAACGAGGGCGAGGAAGGATCGGAGGCCCTGCGCAAGGAGCTCGTCGCCTGGGTCCGCAAGGACATCGGCCCGATCGCCTCGCCCGACCTGATCCAGTTCGCGCCGGGCCTGCCCAAGACCCGCTCGGGCAAGATCATGCGCCGCATCCTGCGCAAGATCGCCGAGGACGACTTCTCCTCCCTCGGCGACACCTCGACGCTCGCCGAGCCGGCGGTCGTCGACGACCTGATCGAGAACCGCCAGAACCGGCCGCACTGACCGGAGCCGGGGACGCGCGCCGCGCATCCCCGGACCCCGAGAGACGGCGACGACACGACCAGTGGCGGACCCCTCGCCAGAAGGGGCCGCCGTATCCTCGGAGGAAGAGCTTTTGAGTGCCATTTCACAGGGACCGGCCGCGCCCGGTCTCGACCCGTCGTCGCGGCCCTCGTTCGAGGCCGGCAGCGAGCACGAGCGCATCGTACGCAACCCGACCTTCCAGACCCTCGTCCATGAGCGCACCCGCTTCGCCTGGATCCTGACCGGGCTGATGCTGGCGGTCTATCTCGGCTTCATCGGCCTCATCGCCTTCGACAAGGCGCTGCTCGCCACCAAGGTCGGCGGCACCGCCTCGCTGGGCCTGTTCCTCGGCGTCGGCGTCATCCTCTTCGCCTTCCTGCTGACCGGCATCTACGTGATGCGCGCCAACGGCCGCTACGACGCGCTCAGCGCCGAGCTTCAGAGGAGCCTCGGCCGATGAGCCGCCTCACCCTCGCGCTCCTCGTCGGGCTGGCCGCGATGCCGGCCCATGCCGCCGGCCCCGATCTCGGCGCCGTGCAGCAGCAGGCGACGAACTGGCCGGCCATCGGCATGTTCCTGTTCTTCGTGCTGTTCACGCTCGGCATTACCTACCGGGCCGCCAAGGGCACGAAATCGGCCTCCGACTTCTACGCCGCCGGCGGCGGCATCTCGGCCGGCACCAACTCGCTGGCGATTGCCGGCGACTACATGTCGGCGGCTTCCTTCCTCGGCATCTCCGGCCTCGTCTACACCTCGGGTTTCGACGGGCTGATCTACTCCACCGGCTTCCTCGTCGGCTGGCCGATCGTGCTGTTCCTGATCGCGGAGCGGCTGCGCAACCTCGGCAAGTTCACCTTCGCCGACGTCGCCTCCTTCCGCCTCGACCAGACCGCCATCCGCATCATCTCGGCGGTGGGCACGCTCGTGGTGGTGGCCTTCTACCTGATCGCGCAGATGGTCGGCGCGGGGAAGCTGATCCAGCTCCTGTTCGGCCTGCCCTATCTCTACGCGGTGGTGATCGTCGGCGTGCTGATGATCGTCTACGTCGCCTTCGGCGGCATGAAGGCGACCACCTGGGTGCAGGTCATCAAGGCCTGCCTGCTGCTGGGCGGCGCGACCTTCATGGCCGGCGCGGTGCTCTACAAATATGGCTTCAACCCCGAGAAGCTGTTTGCCGCCGCCGTGGCGACGCATCCGAAGGGCGACGCCATCATGGCGCCCGGCGGCCTCGTCTCGAACCCGGTGGAGGCGATCTCGCTCGGCATCGGCCTGATGTTCGGCACCGCCGGCCTGCCGCATATCCTGATGCGGTTCTTCACGGTCTCGGACGCGCAGGCCGCCCGCAAGTCGGTGTTCTACGCCACCGGCCTGATCGGCTATTTCTACATCCTCACCTTCATCATCGGCTTCGGCGGCATCGCTTTGCTGATGTCCGATCCGAGCTACTTCAAGCTCGACGCGGCCGGCGCCTTCGACAAGCTCAAGGGCATGATCGGCGGCACCAACATGGTCGCCGTGAACCTCGCCAACGCCGTCGGCGGTCCGTACTTCCTCGGCTTCATCTCGGCGGTGGCCTTCGCGACCATCCTCGCGGTGGTGGCGGGGCTGACGCTCGCCGGAGCCTCGGCGGTCAGCCACGACCTCTATGCCAGCGTCATCGCGCGCGGGCGCACCAACGAGGCGTCCGAGGTGCGGCTCTCCAAGATCGCCGCCGTGGTGATCGGCATCGTGGCGATCTATCTCGGCTACGTCTTCGAGAACCAGAACGTCGCCTTCATGGTGGGGCTCGCCTTCTCCGTGGCGGCGAGCTGCAACTTCCCCGTGCTGACCATGTCGATCCTCTGGCGGGGAACCACCACCTGGGGCGCGCTGATCGGAGGGCTCGTCGGGCTCGTGGCTGCCGTGACCATGGTGGTGCTGTCGAAAGCCGTCTGGGTGACGACCTTCGGCCACGCTGCGGCGATCTTCCCCTACGACAACCCGGCGTTGTTCTCGATGCCGCTCGCCTTCGCGACGATCTTCATCGTCTCGATGCTCGACCGCTCGCGGCGGGCGCAGCGCGAACGCGCGGCCTTCGATGCCCAGTATGTCCGCTCGGAGACCGGCATCGGCGCCTCCGGGGCGCACGCCCACTGAAAGCCCGGCCCGGCGGGTGCAGGCGCCCGCCGGGCCGACAGGACCGTACGATTTCCCGGCGCGTCGCTGGCGGCTCGGCGGGGCCGGCCGGCCTCTCGAAAAACCCTTGTGACAACGGAAGCTCCGTCATCCCTTCGGCGGCGGCGAGGCTTGGCGCGCGCAAAGGTTACGATACAGTAACCTGACGTTTCCCGAAGCCGACCTCCGGAAACGGCGCGCGCCTGGATCAACCCGGCCGCCTTCAAGAACAACGCCGAGAGGGAACCCCGTTTATGGCCGTGGCTACAAGTCCGACCCGAACCGAATCTCCAACGCGGCCGATGACCTCGGCCGAGAAACGCGTCATCTTCGCCTCGTCCCTCGGCACCGTGTTCGAGTGGTACGACTTCTACCTCTACGGCTCGCTGGCGGCGATCATCGGCGCGCAGTTCTTCTCGGCCTATCCGCCGGCCACGCGCGACATCTTCGCCCTGCTCGCCTTCGCCGCCGGCTTCATCGTGCGGCCCTTCGGCGCCCTCGTCTTCGGCCGCGTCGGCGATCTCGTCGGCCGCAAGTACACCTTCCTGGTCACGATCCTCATCATGGGTCTGTCGACCTTCATCGTCGGCATCCTGCCCAACGCCGCCACCATCGGCATCGCGGCTCCGATCATCCTGATCGGCTTGCGCCTGCTCCAGGGCCTCGCGCTCGGCGGCGAGTATGGCGGCGCGGCGACCTATGTCGCCGAGCACGCGCCGCAGGGACGCCGCGGCTTCTACACGAGCTGGATCCAGACCACGGCGACGCTGGGCCTGTTCCTCTCGCTCATGGTCATCCTGGCGACCCGCACCTTCACCGGGGAGGAGGCCTTCAAGGAGTGGGGCTGGCGCATCCCGTTCCTCGTCTCCGTGGTGCTGCTCGGCATCTCCGTCTGGATCCGCCTCCAGCTCTCGGAATCCCCCGCCTTCAAGAAGATGAAGGAGGAGGGCACCACCTCGAAGGCGCCGCTCACGGAGGCCTTCGGCCAGTGGCGTTACGCGAAGTTCGCGCTGATCGCGCTGCTCGGCCTCACCGCCGGCCAGGGCGTCGTCTGGTACACCGGCCAGTTCTACGCGCTGTTCTTCCTGCAATCGATCCTGAAGGTCGACGGCTATACCGCAAACCTCCTGGTGGCGTGGTCGCTCGTGTTCGGCACCGGCTTCTTCGTGTTCTTCGGCTGGCTCTCCGACAAGATCGGCCGCAAGCCGATCATCCTGGCGGGCTGCCTCATCGCGGCGGTGAGCTATTTCACAATCTTCCAGAAGATCACCACCTACGCGAACCCGAAGCTCGAGAAGGCCATCGAGCTGGTGAAGGTCACCGTGGTGTCCGATCCGAAGGAGTGCGGGAACCTGTTCAACCCGGTGGGCACCCGCGTCTTCACCGCGCCCTGCGACCTCGCCCGCGACTTCCTGGCGAAGTCCTCGGTGAAGTACTCCACCGAGGCCGGCCCGGCGGGCCAGCCGACCGTGGTGAAGGTCAACGACACCGTGGTGCCCTTCCCGGCCGGTTCGCCGACGCCGGACTTCACCAAGGCCACCACCGCCGCGCTCCAGGCCGCCGGCTACCCGAAGGCGGGGGATGCCGAGATCGTCAAGATGGCGAACCCGTTCGACGTGTTCCGGCCGCAGGTCGCCACCGTCATCGGGCTGCTCTTCGTGCTCGTGCTGTTCGTGACCATGGTCTACGGGCCGATCGCGGCGGCGCTCGTGGAACTCTTTCCGACCCGCATCCGCTACACCTCGATGTCGCTGCCCTACCATATCGGCAACGGCTGGTTCGGCGGCCTGCTGCCGGCGACCGCCTTCGCCATGGTGGCCCAGACCGGCGACATCTATTACGGCCTCTGGTACCCGATCGTGGTCGCGGTGATGACCTTCGTCATCGGCGTGTTCTTCGTGCCGGAGACCAAGGACCGGCATCTCGACGACGACACGGCGATGGAACGTCGCTAGTCGCGCAGCTCTTCCGGCAAATGGAAAAGGCCCCGCCTCGCGGCGGGGCCTTTTTCTTGTCCGGCGACCGGTGCCGTCGCAAAAAAATCAGTGCCGGAAGTGGCGGTGCCCGGTGAAGACCATGGCGAGCCCGGCCTCGTCGGCGGCCTTGATCACGTCCTCGTCGCGCATGGAGCCGCCGGGCTGGATCACCGCAATGGCGCCCGCCGCCGCCGCCGTCAGCAGCCCGTCGGCGAAGGGAAAGAACGCGTCGGAGGCGACCACCGAGCCCTTGGCGAGGCTCTCCGAGAGCCCAAGGCGCTCGGCGCCCTCCCCCGCCTTCCAGGCGGCGATGCGCGAGGAATCCACACGCGACATCTGCCCGGCGCCGATGCCGACCGTGGCTCCGCCCTTGGCGTAGACGATGGCGTTCGACTTGACGTGCTTGGCGACGCGATAGGCGAAGCGCAGGTCGGCATACTCGGCCTCGCTCGGCGCGCGCTTGGTGACGACCGTCAGCGTCATGTCGTCGATGCTCGCGGCGTCGCGGTCCTGCACGAGGAGGCCGCCGGCGAGGCTGCGCACGGTCTGGCCGGGGGCGCGCGGGTCGGGCAGGCCGCCGGCGAGCAGGAGGCGGAGGTTCTTCTTGGCCGCGACGATGGCGACGGCCTCCGGGGTCGCGTCCGGCGCGATGATGACCTCGGTGAAGATCTCGACGATTCGTTTCGCGGCCTCGGCGTCGAGAATCCGGTTCAGGGCGACGATGCCGCCGAAGGCGGAGGTCGGGTCGCAGGCGAGCGCCTTCTCGTAGGCGTCGAGGAGGTTCGCGCCCTCGGCCACGCCGCAAGGGTTGGCGTGCTTGATGATCGCCACCGCCGCGATGCGGGCGGGGTCGAACTCGGCGACGCATTCGTAGGCGGCGTCGGTGTCGTTGAGGTTGTTGTAGGACAATTCCTTGCCCTGGACCTGCCGCACGCTGGCGACGCCGGGTCTCGGCTTGCCGGGGGAGCGGTAGAACGAGGCCGCCTGATGCGGGTTCTCGCCGTAGCGCAGGCTCTGCGCGAGACGCCCGCCGAAGCTGCGGAAGGCTTGCACGTCCGGCGCGGCGCCCTGGCTCGCGAGCCAGCCGGCGATGGCCGCGTCGTAGGCGGCGGTACGGGCGAAGGCGGCCTGCGCCAGGCGCCGGCGGGTCGCGGCGGCGAGGCAGCCGTCCGAGGCGGCGAGCTCGTCCAGGATCGCGCCGTAGTCGGCGACATCCGTCACCACGGCGACGTCGGCGTGGTTCTTGGCCGCCGCGCGGATCATCGCCGGGCCGCCGACATCGATGTTCTCGACGCAGTCGTCGAAGGAGCGCTCGGCGGCGATGGTCGCCTCGAACGGGTAGAGATTGACCACGAGGAGATCGATGGCGCCGATGCCGTGGGCGGCGAGCGCGGCCTGATGCTCCGGGTTGTCGCGGATGGCGAGCAGGCCGCCATGCACCGCCGGATGAAGAGTCTTCACCCGGCCGTCCATCATCTCGGGAAAGCCGGTGAGATCGGCGACCTCGGTAACAGGAAGCCCCGCTTCCTTCAGCGCCTTGTGGGTGCCGCCGGTGGACACGAGATCGATGCCGCGCTCCGACAAGGCGCGGGCGAAGTCGACGAGGCCGGTCTTGTCCGAGACCGAGAGGAGCGCGCGGGAGACCCGCACAACGTCGTGGGACATGCCAAGCCTCTGGGAAACCCGTCCGTTTCATCGTCGCCGTCCGGGATCGCCGGCACGGCCTCGGGCGGGTAGCACGAACCATGCGCAAGGGGCCAGCGCGGGCGCGCCTCAGCCGGCGGAGACCGTGTCCCGGCCCGAGGCGCGGACGAAGGACCAGCGCACCAGCGCCGGATCGCCGACCCTGACATGGAGCACGATCTGGTCCGTGCGCCGGGCCCCGCTGAGCCCCGCGAAGTAGACGCTTTCCTCCACCGCGATCGCCGCGCCCTCGGCGCTGAAGCGCCAGACCTCGCCCAGCGGCGAGGCGAGCTCGAGCCCGTCGGCGGCCTCCGAGCGGATGGCGATGGCCGGATGCAGGTGGAAGCGGATCGCCACGTCGCGGCCGCGCGCGCGCACCCGCCCCTCCCCGTCCCGCAGGAAGGAATCCTCGCCCTCCAGCCGCGCTCCGTCGCCGGAGAGCCGCCAGCGCCGCTCGTGCACGATGCCGAGGTCACGGGCATAGCCGTCGTGGCGGGCGGCGAGCACCTGCGCGCCGTCGGCTTCCGAACGCACCGCCTTCACCTCTCCCGGACCGCGCAGGATGACCGGGCCGAGCCGCCGTTCCAGCCAGGCGACGGCGCGCCTCTCGCCCCACCAGCCGCCGCTCGGCAGGAAGCGGCAGGAGGAGACGTTGGCGACGGTGGCGGTGGAATGGGCCGCCGTGGTCCGGGCGAGCCGGCGCAGCTCGGCGCCGCTGTCGGGCAGGCCGCAATTGACGACGACGCGCTGCGGCCCGCTCGACATCTCGAAGGACAGGCAGCCGGCGCCCGCGGCGGTGGACTGCGCCAGCGGCGGCGGCCCGCCGACATCGGCGACGACGACGATGCGCCCGCCCTCCAGCCGCTCGTAGCCGGAGTTCGGCGCGTGCGACATCGGCCGGGCCATGGTGCCGTCATAGACGAGCAGGGTGGCGAGATGGTCGGCGGCGGTGGCGCCGACGCCGTTGAAATGGCTGAGCGAGGCGTCGGCGTGGCGCAGCAGGCGCAGCAGCGGCAGCATCCGGTCGATGGCGCGCAGCAGCGCCTCCGGCGGCTCGACGCTGCGGCTGAGGAAGCTCTGGCGCAGGGGCAGCAGGTCGATGGCCAGTTCCATGGTGAAGCGCGGATCGCGGCTGGAATGGCCGCCGTCGGGCATGATCTGGAGATCGAGCTCGCGCGAGAGGATGCGGACGGCGCGGCGCAGGATCGGTTGCAGGCCCTCGCAGCACAGCCCCGCGTAGCAGAGGGCCACGGCGGCGTTGAGGCGCGGCTGCGGCGCAAGCCCCCGGCGCAGCGAGCGCTCGAGATCGCGCGCCGAGCGGCCGATCGCCTTGAGGAAGGATTGGTAGAAGGCGTGGTCGGCACCCTCCAGCACCAGGGGCGACTGGCACAGGAACGAGATCAGCCTCCTGGCCGTCACCGGGGTGCGGTCGGCGAGGGCCGGGTCGCCGCGTCCGGCGATGAAGTCCGAGACCAGCGCGCGGGCATTGGCGCGGGCGAGCGCGCTGTCGGCGGCGCGCAGGTGGCGCAGCCAGCCGAACCCGTAGAGCGCCTCCGCCCATTCCTCCGAAGGGGGCGTGTAGTCGAAGGGCGATCGGCCCTGCACCGTCAGGGAGCGGCCGGCGAAGACGAAGAGCCCGGCATAGATGTCGTCGGCGAAGGTGGCGTCGCTGGTGCGCAGGTCGTGCGGCGCGATGACGAGCCCCGTGACCCGCGCCCGCGCCAGCAGGTCCGGCGAGGAGGTGAAGCCCGCCGCCGTATGACGCATCGCGCGCGCGATCTCGCGCCCGATGAGCCGATACATGCTCCAGCGGTCAGCCCCCCAACGCACGCGATCTCCTCGGCCGGCGGCGCGGGGCATATGCCCGTGGCCGGTCTCCCTCGACGCTCAAGCTAGAGCGGGCCTCCTAACCGGGCGTTAAGCATGGCCGAAACCCGTGACCGGCGGACAACCCCGGCGGCGACCGGGGGATCCCCGGCGCGGGGCGGGTGATTCGCCACTTCTGCCTCGGGACGGGCGGCGCCGCACCATGTGGACAGCGTGCATAACGGGGACAAGGCGGCGGCTTCGCCGGTTCGTAGCCGGCATTGGCTTGATCGGACGTAAGATATTTACCCGTCGAGGTTTTTTCTGTTGTACCCCTGTCGCGTTCCGTTCGCAGGCGGATGGTTGCGATGCGTTTCGACATCTCGGAAGACCCGTCCGGCAACTGGTTCTGGACCCTCTCGGACGACCGCAGCGGTGCCCTGATGTGCTCCTCCGTCCGCTTCCGGACGCAGGTCCAGGCCTATGCCGACATCGCCGCCTTCAAGGCGTCGGTCTCGGGCGCCGGCGTCAGCGTCGGCCCGAAGGCGTCCCGCTCCCGCGCAGGCGGCGGCCAGCTCGGGCTGCTTTAGAGCATGTCCGGTAGAAGTGGCTTCCGGTTCTCCGTCCGGACATACGGCATCACGACATACGGCATCACAATGCGTTAGAGACTGTCAGGCGCTTCCGGGAGCGCCTGACAGTCTCTCGCGGTTCATCCTTCGCGGATCATCCGGGCGGCGAAGAAGCCGTCCGTGCCGCCGAGCGGACCGTCCGCCGCGGGGACGGTCCGCAGATCCCCGTTCGCATCCACGAGGCCGGACAGGCCGCCGACCTCCCCTGCCGCCACCGGCAGCCGGCGGAACTCGGGGCGGCGCGCGAGGAAGGCCGCGATCTGGGCCTCGCCCTCCTCCGGCTCCAGCGAGCAGGTGCAGTAGACGAGCCGGCCGCCGGGGCGCACGAGCCGCGCGGCCTTGTCGAGCAGGCGCTCCTGCAATCCCGTCAGCCGGGCGATGTCGCCCTCCGTCTTGGTCCAGGCGACGTCCGGGTGCCTGCGGATGGTGCCTGTGGCCGAGCACGGGGCGTCGAGCAGCAGGGCGTCGACGGGATCCTCGGGCAGTTCCAGGGCGTCGGCCGTCACCACCCGCGCGTTCAGCGACAGGCGCCCGAGATTCTCCGAGAGGCGGCGCAGGCGCGGGGCGGAGCGGTCCACCGCCGTGACCTCGGCGCCGGCTGCGGCGAGCTGCGCGGTCTTGCCGCCGGGCGCCGCGCAGAGATCGAGCACGCGCTCGCCGCGCTTCACGTCGAGGAGGCGGGCGGGAATGGCGGCGGCCGCGTCCTGCACCCACCAGGCGCCCTCCCCGTAGCCCGGCAGCGAGGGGATCGCGGCGCGCCCGTCGCGCAGCCGGAGCGAGCCGGTCGGCAGCAGGTCGGCGCCGAGGATGTCGGCCCAGCGGTCGGGATCGCTCGGCACGGTGAGGTCGATCGCGGCGCCGGAGAGATGCGCGCGGGCGATGCCGGCGGCGCGCTCCGGGCCGTAGGCGGCGATCCAGCGGGCACCGAGCCAGCCCGGCGTGTTGTCGGCCAGCGGGTCGCGGAACTCGGCGAGGATGGCGTCGCGCTGGCGGGCGATCCGGCGCAGGACGGCGTTCACCAGTCCCCCGAGATGGGCGAGGCGCTGGTCGGCCTTGGCGAGCCGCACCGAGAGATCGACGGCGGCATGGTCCGGAACGGAGAGGTCGAGGATCTGCGCCGCGCCCGTGGCGAGGAGCGCCGTCAGGGCCGTGTCGGCCTCGGGCAGGCCCTGGGCCATGCGCGCATGCAGCACGCGCTTCAGGAAGCCGAGGCGGCGGAAGGTCGCCGTGGCGATGGCGCGGGCGAGCCCGGCATCGGCCTGGTCGAGGCCGGCATGGCGTCCGGCCTGGGCCAGCGCGTCCTCGAGCGCCAGGGCGCGGCCCTTGCCGAGGAGGTCCGCGACCGCCGCCGCCGCCACCTTGCGCGCGGGAAGCCCGGCGGCCGTGTCGCCAGCGGGAGTATCCGGTCCGTCCGCGTTGCGGGGATCCGCCATCGATGCCATGTCCCGTGGAAAGGCGCGCGCGCCGCGAACAGCCGCCCTTCCACCGGAACCGGTTCGATGCAAGACCCGAGGCCCCATCAGATCGTCGCGGAGGATGCGTCTGACGCCCCGCGCAGGGTTCTGCCCCCCGCCGCCGAGCGCGCCCTCGCCGAGGCGGCGGAGCGCCGCAAGGCCATCGACGCGCACGCCGCCGAGATCGCCGCCGCCCGTGAAAAACTCGGGCGCGGCGGGCTGGAGCCGGTGCGCTACGACGACTGGGAGGTGAAGGGCATCGCGGTCGACTTCTGATTTTTTTCCACGCTCCCCGGTTCGATCCGGGGAGGCGGGAGACCGCTCGGAGCCGTTCCGCGTCCGGCGGAATCGGCTCTCTTTATTTGGCGGAACGCATTTTCTTTGCGTGAGCCGGAGCTGCCTCACGCGAAAATGCTCCGGCGCCCTTCAGCGCACCATGTAGACCTGCGCGCCGACCGAGACGCGACCGTAGAGGTCGACCACGTCCTGATTGTACATGCGGATGCAGCCATAGGAGGCGTAGGTGCCCACCGACGCGGGCCGGTTGGTGCCGTGGATGGCGTATTCGCCCCCGGCGAGGGTCATCGCTGCTGCGCCCATCGGGTTGTGTGGCGAGCCGCCGGCGATGAGGTTCGGCAGGTTCGGATGGTCGCGCTTGACCTCGCGCGGGGGCGACCAGGCCGGGGCGACATATTTGCCGTCGATCCGGGTGGTGCCGGTCCACTGCTTGCCGGGCTTGCCCACCGCGACGGGATAGCGGATCGCGGTGCCGTCGCCGTTGACGAGGTAGAGACGCCGCTCGGAGATGCGGATCAGCACCGAGCCGGGGCTCATCCCGTCGCCGAAGGGCACCACCTCGCGCGCGGCGGCCGGTGCCGCCATCGCCACGGCCAGCGTCGCGCCGGCCAGTACCACGCCCCATCCCTTCTGCCAGTTCATCGGATCCGTCCTTGCAAGCGTGACTATACGCTGGACGGATAATCCGCTCCCAAGCTTGCCGTTCCCCTTTACAGGACGATGACTGTCGCGCCGTCGCACGGTTTCTTGGAAGATCGGTAAAAGGCGCGCGCTCCGAGCCGAGGAAATGCAACCGGGTGGCGAAACCCGGCGCTAACCTTCGCGACGGCTACCGCTCGAACAGCTTGGCCGCGTCCGCGTCGCGGTCCTGCCAGCCGTGCCGCACGAGTTCCGGGTCGAGATGCTCCTCGCGCGGATGGCCGACGCAGAGATAGGCCACGAGATGCCAGGATTCGGGGACGTCGAGCGCCGCGCGGACGCGGGCCGGCTCCAGGATCGAGACCCAGCCGACGCCGATCCCGCGCGCGCGGGTCGCCAGCCAGAAGGTCTGGATGGCGCCGACCACGGAGTAGCGCAGCATCTCGGGCATGGTCGCCCGGCCGAGCCCGAGCCCGGCCTCCGTCGCCTCGTCGCAGAAGACCGCGAGATGCACCGGCGCCTCGCGCAGGCCCGCGAGCTTCAGGCCGAGATAGAGGTCGCGCCGGGAAGCGTCGTAGCCGAGGGCGGCGGCCGCGTTGCAGCGCTCGAAGCTCTCGGTGACGGCCCGCCGCCGTTCGGAATCGGAGACGCGAACGAAGCGCCAGGGCTGGCTGTTGCCCACCGAGGGGCTGAGCGAGGCTAGGGCGAGACAATCGCGCAGGGCCGTCTCGCAGACCGGATCGTCCCGGAAGCGGCGCACGTCGCGGCGCCACGCGAAGAGATCGGAGAGCGTCTGCCGGAACCGGTCGTCGAACTGGGGCACGCGTCTCGTCGTCCGGCGTTCGGCGGTGTCCTGCCCGCCTTCCGCGAGAGAATAGCGCCGCGCGCCCGATCGCGGGCATAAAAAAGACCGCCCCGAGGGGCGGCCTGAAGTCCTTGGGTCTCGAAACCTCGAAAAGTACCGGCGGCATCGGGTCCGGTCTGGCGCCCGCGGGCTGGGGAGCTCGGGTACGGGCGCCGGGCCGGCACGCAGCCGACGAGGTTCCCAGGTGTTGTGGCGCTGCCGCATGGCCCGGAAAAGGCGCGATCGTGGCCGGATCGTGGCGATTTGTGTGTCGATGTTGCTTGCTGGCAACATGCCGGAGCCTTGCGGGGGCCGGTGCGCGGGCCCATCATCCGGCTAACCGAAGCAGCAGACGACGGAGATCCGATGAGCGAACGGACGAGCGCCGAGCCTCGATCGAGCGACCATGCCGGCAGCGTGGTGCCCTTCCCCGGCCCCTCTCCGACACCGCAATCCGGTTCTCAGGGCGCCGCCCAGATCGCCTTCGACCGCCAGGAGCTGCGCACCATCTTCAACCTCTACGGCCGCATGGTGGCCGAGGGCGAGTGGCGCGACTACGCCCTCGATTTCCGCCGCGACAAGGCGGTGTTCTCGATCTACCGGCGCACCTCGGAGATGCCGCTCTACCGGGTGGAGAAGGATCCGAAGCTCGCCCGGCGCCAGGGCGCCTACGCGGTGGTGGCGGCCACCGGGCTCGTCATGAAGCGCGGCACCGACCTCGCCCGCGTGCTGTCCGTGCTGGAGAAGCCGCTACGGGCGGTCTGAGCGGGGCCCGGCCTCGGGGTATGCCGCCCATGAAAAAGGCCCCGGCGGTGTCCCGCCGGGGCCTTTCCGTTCCGGTCTGCGTCGAGGCTCAGCGGCGATCGCCGAGCAGCGAGAGCAGGAACTGGAACATGTTGATGAAGTCGAGATAGAGCGTCAGCGCGCCGTTGACGGAGAGCTTGGCGGCTCCTTCGGCATCGGCGCCGCTGTAGAGGTACATCTCCTTCAGCTTCTGCGTGTCGTAGGCGGTGAGGCCCGCGAAGATCAGCACGCCGAGGCACGAGATCGCGAACTGCATCGCGCTCGAAGCCAGGAAGATGTTCACCACCGAAGCGATGATCAGGCCGATGAGGCCCATCATCAGGAACGAGCCCATGCCCGACAGGCTGCGCTTCGTGGTGTAGGCCCACAGGCTGATGCCGCCGAAGGTGGCCGCCGTGATGAAGAACACCCGCACGACGCTGGCGCCCGTGAACACGAGCATCAGGGTCGACATCGAGGCGCCCATCACCGCCGCGAAGGCGAAGAAGGTCAACCGCGCGGAGGCGGCCGACATCCTGTCCATCCGCATCGAGAAGATGAAGATGAACGCCAGCGGCGCGAGCATCAGGACCCACTTGAGCGGGCTCGTGTAGAGCATCTGGCCGAACGGCGTCAGGGCGAGCTTGCCCGTCGCCGTCTGCGCCGTGGCGGCCATGTTGAGGCCGAGCGCGACGAGGCCGGAGATGCCGAGCCCGACGACCATGTTGTTGTAGACGCCCAGCATGAACGCGCGCAGCCCCTGGTCGACGTCGACCTGGGTGCCGGCGTATCCGGGAGCCGGGGCGGCGGACCGGAAGGGGCTGTTGTCGAATGCCATGAAAGTTACCCTCGAAAGTTCCCTTGGGAGGAGGACTTCCTCAGCGTGATTGCGGAACCGAGGCGCACGCGTAACCTCGGGCGCCTCCCTGACGGGGGACGCCTCAGAGGAGAATATGCGGCGCGGCGCGCCCCGGTACAAGACCCTGGCCGGGTGTGCATGCGTGGTTTTCCGGAGCAAAACGGACGGTTTTTTCTTCCCCGCCGTGCGGATTAAAATGCGGTAAGCTTTCGTTGGCCGCCAAAACGACTATGGCGTCGGCGGCCCGGCGCCGTTCTGCTGAACAAAGATTCTAGAACTGCCGCAGGTACGGCGCCGGCTTCTGGCCGAGGATGCGCCAGGTCCCGACGAGCCCCGCCGCCACCGCGACGGCGACCGCGAGGATCGCCGCCGCCAGCGCTCCCGAGAGATCGGCGACGAAATCGAGCTTCATCACGCGGGTGACGATGACCCAGCCGGCGAGGGTTCCGGCGATGAGCCCGAACAGCGCGGTGGCGAGCCCGAGGACGGCGTATTCGAGGGCGTAGGCCGAGAGCAGCCGGGCGCGGGTGGCGCCGAGCACCTTGAGCACCACGGCGTCGTAGAGCCGGGCGCGGTGCCCCGCCGCCACGGCACCGGCCAGCACGAACAGGCTCGCCAGCACGGCGACGGCGCTCGCCCCCCGGATCGCGACGACGAGCCGGCCGACGAGGTCACTCACCGCCTCCAGCGCGTCGCGCACCCGCACTCCCGTCACCGAGGGAAACGCCTTGGCGACGTCGCGCAGGATGAGGTTCTCCGCCTTCGCGTCCGGCCCGCCCGGCAGGGACAGGGTGGCGAGGTCGGAATGGGGCGCGCCCTTGAAGGTGCCGGGCGAGAACACCATCACGAAGTTGATGCCGAGCGAGCGCCACTCGACCTTGCGCAGGTTGGCGACGCGGGCCGTCAGGTTGCGGCCGAGCACGTTCACGGTGACGGTGCCGCCGATGTCGAGATGGAGCGCGCGGGCGAGATCGGCCTCGAAGGAGACCAGCGGCTCGCGGCCCTCCGCCTCGCTCCACCATTTTCCGGCGACGACGGTCGAGCCGTCGGGAGGGTCGTCGGCGTAGGTGATGCCCCGGTCGCCGTCGAGCACCCAGGCGGCGTCCTCCGGCGGCTTGATCTTCTCGGAGGGCACGCCGTCGACGGCCATGATCCGCCCGCGCATCATCGGCACGCGCTCGATCTTGCCCGTGGGCGCCGCCTTGCCGAGGAAGGCATGGAAGCTCGCCGCGTCCGAGGCGGGGATGTCGAGGAAGAAGAGGTTCGGCGCTCGCGCCGGCAGGCTCGACGACAGGGCGCGCCTCACATTCGCGTCGATGAGGCTGAGCGTCACCAGCAGGGTCACGCCGAGCCCCAGCGAGAGCACGATGGCCGGCGTGATCGCGCCGGGGCGGTGCAGGTTGGCCAGCGCCATGCGCGGCGCCGCCCGCTTCGGGCGCGGCAGGCGGCGGGCGAGCGTCATCAGGCCGAGCCCCACGAGCCGCAGCAGCGCGAAGGCGATCGCCGCCGCCGCCATGAAGATCAGCGCCACCCGCCTGTCGAAGGCCGTGGCGAGGGCGAGCGCCACCAGCGCCGCCAGCGCGGCGGCGAGGATCAGCCGGTAGCGTGTGCGGACCTTGAGGCCGGAGGGCTCGACGCCCTCTCGGAACAGGCCGGAGACGGGGATGTCGTGGGCGCGCCCGAGCGGCGTGATGGCGAAGGCCAGCGCCGTGAGCAGCCCGTAGGCCGCCGCGAGGGCCAGCTCGGAGGGCGCCAGGGTCGGATCGAGGGGCAGCGGCAGCGCATCGCGAAACAGGACCGCGATGACGAAGGGGATCGCCGCCCCGATGGCGAGGCCGATGCCCGTGCCGATGCCGGCGATCGCCATCACCTGCGTCAGGTACAGCGCCACCACCTGCGAGCCCGGCGCGCCGACGCTCTTCAGCGTGGCGATGGAGCCGCGCTTGCGCTCCACGAAGGAATGCACCGCATTGGCGACGCCGACCCCGCCGACGATCAGCGCCGTGAGCCCGACGAGAGTCAGGAACTGGGTGAACCGCTCGATGCTCTTGGCGAAGCGCGGATCGGCATCCGAGCGGGCGCGCATCTCCCAGCCGGCGCTCGGGGCGGCCTTGGCGATGCGCTCGGATGCCTGTTTGAGATCGCTATCCGTCGCCTCCGGGCGCAGCAGGCGGTAGCTCCAGCGGTTCAGGCTCCCCGGCCGCACCAGCCCCGAGGCCCTGAGCGCCGCCTGCGACACGATCAGGCGCGGGCCGAAGCCGATGCCGTTGGCGATCCTGTCGGGTTCCGAGACGAGGCTCGCCCGGACGGCGAAGGGGGTTCCGCCCACCGTCATGCGGTCGCCGACCTTGAGGTCGAGGCGTGCCAGCAGCGCCGGATCGGCCACCGCGCCCCAGGCACCGTCCCGTTCGGCGGTGAGCTCCGAGAGCGGGGCCGCCGGCTCCGTGACGAGGGTGCCGGCCGCCGGATAGGTGGCGTCGACCGCCTTCATCTCGACCAGCGCCGCGCCGGTGTCGCCGGCCACCGCCATGGCTCGTAGGGTGGCGACGACGCCGACCGGCCCTTCGGCGGCGAGCACCGCCCGCTCGGCCTCCGTCGCCTCGCGGTTGATGAGGCTGTAGCTGAGATCCGCGCCGAGGATGCGGCGTCCCTCGCGGCCGAGCCCGTCCGTGAGCGAGCGCGACACCGAGGCGACCCCGGCGATGGCCGCGACCCCAAGCGCGATGCAGGCGAGGAAGATCGCGAATCCCGAAAGGCCGCTGCGCAATTCGCGCAAGGCCAGCCTCGGGATCAGCGGGAGGCGCGAGGCGGCCGGTCGGCGGACCGGCTCGGCGGCGGGGAGCGTGCCGTGCATCTCAGGCGGCGCCGGCGGTCGCGGCCGCGTCCTCGACCAGTCCCGAGCGCAAGCGCACGGTGCGGTCGCAGAGCCGGGCGAGACCGGGATCGTGGGTCACGAGGACGAGGGTGACGCCGCGGTCGCGCTTCAGCGCGAAGAGCAGCTCGACGATCTGCCGTCCCGTGGTCTCGTCGAGGTTTCCGGTGGGCTCGTCGGCCACCAGGATCGCGGGATCCGGCGCCACCGCCCGCGCGATGGCGACGCGCTGCTGCTCGCCCCCCGAGAGCTGGGCCGGGTAGTGGTGCAGCCGGTGCCCGAGGCCGACCGCGCGCAGCTCGGCTTCCGCGCGGGCATGCGCGTTCGGCTTGTCGGCGAGTTCGAGGGGCAGCGCGACGTTCTCCAGCGCCGTCATCGTCGGTACGAGGTGGAACGCCTGGAAGACGATGCCGATGCGGCGGCCCCGGAAGCGCGCCAGCGCGTCCTCGTCCAGCCGGCCGAGATCGGTGCCCTCCACGGCGATGGTCCCGGAATCGGGCCGCTCGAGCCCCGCCATCACCATCAGCAGCGTCGACTTGCCGGAACCGGAGGGCCCGACGAGCCCCACCGCCTCTCCGGCCTCGACAGCGAGCGAGATGCCGCGCAGGACATGCACCCGCGCGGGGCCCCGGCCGAGGCTGAGATCGATCCTCGAGAGCGCGATCGCGGGCGTCATCGCGGGCTTCCTGACATGGGCGGCCTTGTCGGAGTTCGGCACGGGACCGATCTGTGCGCGGGAGCGGACATGGGCGAATGCGTTTTAAGATCGGACGGGAATGCCGGCACGGATATGGTCACGCCTCGCGCGGCGGCGCGCGGGCAGCCGCGATATGGGCGCTTTCCCACTGCCGCGCCATGATGGCCGGCTTGCGGCGGCGGTGATGCTCCTCTTCGCCGCAGTCTACGCTGCGATCCTGGTCGCGCCCGCCTTCGCCGCGCCCTCGGGCCGGCCGCTGAAGCTGGTGGCGCTCGGTGACAGCCTCACCGCCGGATACCAGCTTCCGGCCGATGCCGCCTTCCCGGCGGTGCTCGAGCGCGCGTTGCGGGCGAAGGGCCACGACGTCGCCATCGCCAATGCCGGCGTCTCCGGCGACACCACCACCGGCGGCCTCGACCGGGTGGACTGGTCGGTCCCCGACGGCACGGACGGGGTGATCCTGGAGCTCGGCGCCAACGACATGCTGCGCGGCACCGATCCGGCGGTGCCGGCCAAGGCGCTCGACGCCATCGTCGCGCGGCTCAAGGCGCGCGGCATCCCGGTGCTGCTCGCGGGCATGCGCGCCTCGCTCAATCTCGGGCCGGACTACGTCGCCCGCTTCGATGCGATTTATCCCGAGCTGGCCGAGCGTTACGGCCTGATCCTCTATCCCTTCTTCATGCAGGGCATGGCCGGCCAGGAGGGCATGACCCTGCCCGACAGGCTCCATCCCAACGCCAAGGGCGTCGAGACCATCGTCGCGGGGATCCTCCCCTCGGTGGAGGAGTTCCTCGGGCGGCTCCAGAAAATGCCTCAAGAGACGGGGAAATAGGCCGTGCCGCGCCTCTTCACCGCCCTGGCGATCCCCGACGGGATCGGCGCGGCGCTGTCCCGGTATCGCGGCGGCCTGCCCGGCGCGCGCTGGATCGAGCCGCCGGACTATCATGTCACGCTGCGCTTCCTCGGCGACGTGCCCGGCGACCGGGCCGAGGATTTCCTGGAGGCACTCGCCGAGGCGCGCCCGCGTCCGCCGCTGGAGATCCTGCTCGAGGGTCTGTCCGTCTTCGGCGGCGACAAGCCGCGCGCGATCCTCGCGAGCGTGGCCGGGAGTGCCGAGCTCGACGATCTCCACGCGGAGCAGGAGCGGATCGCGCGCCGCGTCGGCGCGGAGCCCGAGCGCCGCAGGTTCACGCCGCATGTCACGCTGGCGCGTCTCAATCGTTCGGCCTCGCCCGAGGCGGTGGCGATGTATCTCTCGCAGGCCGGCCTGTTCGAGCCGCTGCGGTTCACGGCGGATGCGGTGACGGTCTTCTCCGCCCGCGAATCGACCGGCGGCGGCCCCTACGTCGCGGAGGCGGTGTTTCCGTTCGGGTGAGACGGTTTGGGCTCAGCCTTGCGACAGTTTCACGCTCAGTTGCAGGCCGAGCGCTTTCAGCACGGCCATGAGGGTCGAGAGTTCCGGGTTGCCCTTCTCGGACAGCGCCCGGTACAGGCTTTCGCGGGAACGCCCCGTCTCCTTCGCGATCTGCGCCATCCCGCGCGCCCGCGCGATGTCGCCGATGGCGGCGGCGAGCAGCGCCGGATCGCCATCCTCGATCACCGCCTCGATATAGGCCGCGATCGCCGCTTCGTCGGGAAGATGCTCGGCCACGTCCCAGGGCTTCGTTTCGAGAGCCATCGCTGTATCCGGGCTCAAGTGCCCCATCCCTACAGCCTCCGCAGCGCCACGCTCTCGATGCGATGGCTCGGGCCCTTGGCCAGGATCAGGCTGGCGCGCTGGCGCGTGGGCAGGATGTTCTCGCGCAGGTTCGGCAGGTTGATCGTGGACCAGAGATCGTCGGCGGTGGCGAGCGCCTCCGCCTCGGGGATCTCGGCATATTTGCTGAAATACGAGCGCGGATCGCGGAAGGCCGTCTGGCGCAGCTTCATGAAGCGGGTGACGTACCAGCGGTGCAGGTCGTCCTCGTGCCCGTCGAGATAGATCGAGAAGTCGAAGAAGTCCGAGACGAAGGGGATCGCGGTGCCGTCCCTCGGCAGGCGCGCCGGTTGCAGCACGTTGAGGCCCTCGACGATGAGGATGTCGGGGGATTCCACGATGCGCTCCTCGCCCGGCACGCGGTCGTAGACGAGATGCGAATAGATCGGCGCGGCGACGCGCTTGCGGCCGGCCTTGATGTCGTGGAGGAAGCGGAGCAGCGCCGCCGTGTCGTAGCTTTCCGGGAAGCCCTTGCGGTCCATGGCGCCGTGGCGGGCGAGCTCGGCGTTCGGCAGCAGGAAGCCGTCCGTGGTGACGAGATCGACCTTCGGCGTGTTGGGCCAGCGCGCCAGCAGCGCCTTCAGCACCCGCGCAGTGGTCGACTTGCCCACCGCCACCGAGCCGGCGAGCCCGATGATGTAGGGCACCTTGGCCTCCCGCTCGGCGAGCAGGAAGCGCTGCGTCGCCTTGAACAACCCCTGCGTCGCCGCGACGTAGAGCGAGAGCAGGCGCGAGAGCGGCAGGTAGATCGCCACCACCTCTTCCACCGAGATGGGGTCGTTGAGGGATTGCAGCCGCTCGATATCCTCAGCGGTGAGGGTCAGCGGGGTTTCCGCGCGCAACTGCGCCCACTCGTCCCGCTTGAACAGGCGATAGGGCGAGAGGTGCTCGGGCCCCTCCCCCGTCACCGGATCCTGGCCGGGACCGGGATCGGGCTCCGGCAGCGGGGCCACGGGCTGGACGTCCGGCCGTGTCATGCGGGGCGCCTCGACGCCTTCTCGGCGAGCCCGCTCTGGGCGGTGCGGCGGCCGAGCTCCGCCATCACGTCGTCGAGGCTGACATCGCTGGCGCGCAGCAGCACGAGCAGGTGGTAGAGCACGTCGGCGGCTTCCGCGACGAGCCCCGGCCTGTCGCCCTGCACGGCGGCGATGGCCGCCTCGACCGCCTCCTCCCCGAGCTTCTTGGCGGCCTTGGCCGGGCCGCCTTGCAGGAGCTTCGTCGTGTAGGACTGCTCGGACGGAGTCCGGGCCCGGTCTGCGACGAGGGCGTCGAGGTCGCTGAGCGTGAAAGGGGTCATGCAGGCTCGTTCATGCGGTCTGTCGGCGCCCGGCGGCACGAAGGCCGGGCGCTCCCGAACCGGAAACTGCGTCAACGCCGGCTAACGGGCAAGGCGTCCTGCTGACAATCCCTCGGGATGGCAAATTCCCTCGGTTTTTCCGGCCCCTGCCATGGGCCGTTTCAGCAGGGGTCGAGGCGCATGGCGAGCCCGGCGGCGGCCATATGGGCCTTGGCCTGCGCGATGCTGGCCTCGCCGAAATGGAAGATCGAGGCGGCGAGCACCGCGCTGGCGCCCCCGTCACGAACGCCCGCGACGAGATCGTCGAGCCCGCCGACGCCGCCGGAGGCGATCACCGGCACCGGCACCGCGTCGGCGATGGCGCGGGTGAGCGCGAGATCGTAGCCCACGCGGGTGCCGTCGCGGTCCATGGAGGTCACGAGCAGCTCGCCCGCCCCCTTGGCCGTCACCAGGCGCGCGAAGTCCACGGCGTCGATGCCTGTGGGGGTGCGTCCGCCATGGGTGAAGATCTCCCAGCGCGGCGGCGCGCCGGCCTCCGAGACCCGCTTTGCGTCGATGGCGACGACGATGCACTGGTCGCCGAACTTCTCCGCGCCGCGCGCCACGAAATCCGGGTCCTTCACCGCCGCGGTGTTGATCGAGACCTTGTCCGCGCCGGCGAGCAGCAGGGTGCGGATGTCCTCGACGGTGCGCACGCCCCCGCCCACGGTGAGCGGCATGAAGCAGGCTTCCGCCGTGCGGCTGACCACGTCGAGCAGCGTGCCGCGATCCTCGTGGCTCGCGGTGATGTCGAGGAAGCAGAGCTCGTCGGCCCCGGCGGCGTCGTAGGCCTTGGCCGCCTCCACCGGATCGCCGGCGTCGCGCAATTCGAGGAAGCGGACGCCCTTGACCACGCGGCCGTCCTTTACGTCGAGACAGGGGATGATGCGGGTCTTGAGCACGGGCCTACGGGGTCTCGTCGGGATCGATGGCGAAGGGGCGGTTGAGCACCTCCTCGAGCGTGTAGGGGCAGTCCTCGGCGAAGCGCTTCAAAGGCAGGCGCGTTTCCTTGGAGGCTTCGAGCCGCGCCCGCCGGTAGGCGCGGTCCAGGGCCTCGTCCAACCTGCTCTTGAGACCTGGGCTGTCCTTCAGTTCGTCCGCCGCGTCGGCGCGGTAGGTCGCGATCGAGATCGCCCAGCTCCGCGTGCGCCGCGCCGGCTGATGGTCCCATTTCAGCATGTGCAGAAGGACGATCCGCAACGCGCTGACGAGGCTGTCGAACTGGCTGCGGCCCAAGCTCTCGATCTCCTCCGCCAGGTTCTCGCGGTCGAGGCCGGCGAGGTCTCCTGCCCGGAGGCGCGCGCCCTGCTCCTGCGTCCAGGTGTAGAAGTCCTGCTCGTAATGCGTCCCGACCGGAGCCGGCCGTGTCGCCGTCTTTGCCGCAGCCGTCATCGCAGCCTCAATCCCCAGCGAGGGCATCGCGGCCGCCACCGTATCATGCCGCGGCGCTTTTGGCCTGCCGGATGGCGGTGAGCGCCTCGGCGGGGTCGATGCGGCCGTCGTACAGGGCCCGGCCCGTGATGGCGCCGGCGAGCAGCGCGCAGTCGGGCTCGAGCAGGCGGTGGATGTCGGCGATGGAGGCGAGGCCCCCGGAGGCGATCACCGGGATGCCCACGGCCTCGGCCAGCGCCACGGTCATCTCGATGTTGAGCCCCTTGAGGATGCCGTCGCGGGCGATGTCCGTGTAGATGATCGCGGCGACGCCGGCATCCTCGAAGCGGCGGCCGAGCTCCTCGGCCGTCATGCTGGAGGTCTGCGCCCAGCCCTCCACGGCGACGCGGCCGTCCTTGGCGTCGATGCCGACCGCGATCCGCTCAGGGTAGAGCCGCGCGGCCTCCCGCACGAAGGCCGGATCGCGCACCGCCGCCGTGCCGATGATGACGCGGGCGACGCCCTTGGCGAGCCAGGATTCGAGGGTGCGCATGTCTCGCACGCCGCCGCCGAGCTGCACGGGGAGCGTGACGCGGGCGAGGATGGCGTCGACCGCGGAGGCGTTCATCGGCGCGCCGGCGAAGGCGCCGTCGAGATCGACGACGTGGAGCCAGGAAAAGCCCTGCTCCTCGAAGCGCGCTCCTTGCGCGGCCGGATCGTCGTTGAACACGACGGCCTGCGCCATGTCCCCCTGCACGAGGCGGACGCAGCGTCCTTCCTTGAGGTCGATCGCCGGAAACAGGATCACGCGCTTAGCTCGTCTTTCTCATGGGGCGGCGCCGTTGGGTCAGGGGCGCCAGCGCAGGAAGTTGGCGATCAGCGCCAGCCCGAGGCGCTGGCTCTTCTCTGGGTGGAACTGGGTGCCGACGAGGTTGTCGCGCCCGACCACCGCCGTCACCGGGCCGCCGTAGTCGCTCGTCGCGATCACGTCCTCGGGGCGGCTCGCCGCCAGGGCGTAGCTGTGGACGAAATAGGCGTGCAGCCCGTCCGATCCCGTGGGGATGCCGGCGAAGAGCGCGTGCTCCCGCTCCGGGCGGAGCGTGTTCCAGCCCATATGCGGGATCTTCAGCGACGGATCGGACGGGCGGATGGCGGCGACGTCGCCGGGGATCCAGCCGAGGCCGGCGGTGGTCTCGTATTCGAGCCCGCGCGTCGCCATCAGCTGCATGCCGACGCAGATGCCGAGGAAGGGTTTTGCGCGCTCGCTCACGGCTTCCCGCAAGGCCTCGACCATGCCGGGCACCGCGTCGAGCCCGCGCCGGCAATCGGCATAGGCGCCGACGCCCGGCAGCACGATGCGCCCGGCGCGTGACACGACCTCGGGATCGCCGGTCACGGCGATGGCGGTGCCGTCGAGCCCGGCCTCGCGCGCCGCGCGCTCGAAGGCCTTGGCCGCCGAGTGCAGGTTGCCCGAGCCGTAATCGATGATCGCGACCGTCTCGCCGCTCACGCCGCCACCTCGCACCTCACCGGCGGCCCTCGCCGAACGGAAACAGCCCGATCACATGGGTCGAGGGCGTCGCCGAGCCGTAGGCGCGCTGCGGCACCGGCCGCTCCGTGCCGTCGAGCCAGCGGGCGAGCGCCTTGCTCTCCGCGTCCTCTGAGTCGCGCGCCACGACGGCGTCGCGGGCGGGCCGCCCGCGCCGGGCGAGCGTCCAGCGCCGCAGCGAGGACGCCTCGAACCCGACCAGCACGGACAGGAGCAGGGCGATCACGAACCCCGCTCCCGGCGCCAGCCCGATCAGGTGCCCGAGACCGGCGACGGCGGCGAAGCCCGCGAGCACGCCGATCCCGGCGAGCCAGAGCCGGTGATAGAAGCACCACAGGCCGGAGAAGGCGAAGGCGCCCCAGGAGAAGCCGTCGGGCACGAGCTGCGCCCGGTCGAGGCCGTGGGCCTCGCCGGGTCTGGCCTCTGCGGGCAGATGGAGCGTGTAGCTGCGCATGCGCGTCCCCGGTCGCTTGCCTGGATCCCTGCCCGTCAGAGCGTTCCCTTGGTCGAGGGCACCCGGCCGTCCTCGCGGGGATCGACGGCGACCGCCTGCCGCAAGGCGCGGGCCAATCCCTTGAAGCAGCTCTCGGCGATGTGGTGGGAATTGTCGCCGTAGAGGGTCTCGACGTGAAGGGTGATCCCGGCGTTCATGGCGAAGGCCTGGAACCACTCGCGCACGAGCTCGGTGTCGAAGGCGCCGATCTTCTCCGTGGGGAAGCGCGTCTTGAACACCAGGAACGGCCGGCCCGAGACGTCCACCGCCACGCGGGTCAGCGCCTCGTCCATGGGCAGGTGGATGTCGGCGTAGCGGGCGATGCCGCGCTTCTCGCCGAGCGCCTTCAGGAAAGCCTGCCCCAGCGCGATGCCGGCATCCTCCGTGGTGTGGTGCTGGTCGACATGCAGGTCGCCCGCGACCTTCACCTCGAGGTCGAACAGGGCGTGGCGCGCCAGCAGTTCCAGCATGTGGTCGAGAAAGCCGACGCCCGTGGCGACGGCGGCCTTGCCGGTGCCGTCGAGCGCCACCGAGACGCTGACGTCGGTCTCCGCCGTGCGGCGGCTGATGCTGGCGGAACGCATCGTCGGGAACACAATCGAAGGCTGTGGGCCGCGCGAGCGGCCGGGGTGGCCTTCTAGTGCGATTTCCCCGCTTTGGGGAAGTGTCGCGCGACGAATAACGTCACCGCGGCCACCTCATCCGTGCAGCACCCGGCCGGCGATCGCGTCGAGCTTGGCGACGAGGGCCGGATCGCGCTGCGCCGGCGCGGTCATGATGGCGCCGTCGAGGGCGCGGTGGGAGCCCGCCGGGCAGTCCTCGCGCTCGGCCGGGAAGTCGCGGGCGAGGCGCGCGACGAGGCGGGCGGCCCGGTCGGCATTGGCGCGCGCCACCGCGATCACCGAGGCGACGTCCACGCTGTCGTGGCTCGGATGCCAGCAGTCGAAATCCGTGACCATCGCGATGGTGGCATAGGTGATCTCGGCCTCGCGGGCGAGCTTGGCCTCGGGCATGTTGGTCATGCCGATCACGTCGTAGCCCAGGGCCTTGTAGGTCTTCGATTCGGCCAGCGTCGAGAATTGCGGGCCCTCCATGCAGACATAGGTGCCGCCGCGATGGACCGCGATCTCCTCCGCCTCGGCGGCGGCGGCGATGCGCTTCTGGAGCGCCGGGCCGACGGGATGGGACAGGGGCACATGGGCGACGCAGCCGTTGCCGAAGAAGGACGAGGCGCGGCCATGGGTGCGGTCTACGAACTGGTCCACCAGCACGAACAGGCCCGGATGCAGCTCGTTGCGGAAGGAGCCGCAGGCGGAGAGCGCCACGAGGTCGGTGACGCCCGCGCGCTTCAGCACGTCGATATTGGCGCGGTAGTCGATGCCGGAGGGCGAGAGCCGGTGTCCGCGCCCGTGGCGGGCGAGGAAGACCACCTTGGTCCGCCCGATCCGGCCTATACGCAGCGCGTCCGAGGGCTCGCCCCAGGGGGAGGCGACGGCCTCCTCGCGAACGTCCTCCAGGCCGGGAAGGTCGTAGACGCCCGAGCCGCCGATCACGCCGAGGACCGCTGCCGCCATGCTTCGTCTCCGTCTCGCTGGTGCCGCCGTCCCGCCGGCCGTCGTCCCGCCGGTCGTGGTCTCGGGCCGCAGGGTTAGCACGCCGGGCCGTGGCCGAAAGCGGCCCCGACGCAACAGCCGGCCGGCGGAAACGGAACGGGCCCCGCGAAGGGGCCCGGCCGTATCGTTCGCGCTCGCGTTTCGGCGTGCTCAGGACGCCTTGTGCAGCTCCGGCTGGAGGCCGTGGACCTCGCCGCCGACCTGCGACCAGATCCGCTTCTTCACGTAGTAGAGGCCCGCGGAGAGCAGGATCAGGAACAGGATCACCCGGAAGCCGAGCGCCTTGCGGGCCTCCATATGCGGCTCGGCCGCCCAGAACATGAACGCCGCCACGTCCTTGGCGTACTGGTCGACCGTCTCCGGCACGACCGGCTCGCCCTTGTCGTTCTTGGCGTAGGTCACCTGCCCGTCGCTGATGGGCTTGGGCATCGCGATCAGGTGGCCGGGATAGTACTTGTTGTAATGCGTGCCGTCCGGGACGTCCTTGCCGTGCGGCGCCTCCTCGTAGCCGTCGAGGATGGCGTGGATGTAGTCCACCCCCTGCTCCGAGTAGCCGAAGAAGGGCATCACGTCGGTGATGAACCAGGGGAAGCCGCGCTCGAAGGTGCGAGCCTTGGCGAGCACCGAGAAGTCCGGCGGGGCCTTGCCGCCATTGGCGGAGGCGGCCGCCTGGTCGTTCGGGAAGGGCGGCGGGAAGGCGTCGGCCGGCCGCCCCGGCCGGTCGAACATGTCGCCGGCATCGTTGGGGCCGTCCTTGATCTGGTAGGTGGCGGCGAGCGCCTTGACCTGCGCCTCCGAATAGCCGGGACCGCCCTCCTCGGCGAGGTTGCGGAACTTCACCAGCTTCATGCTGTGACAGCCCGAGCAGACCTCCTTGTAGACCTGGAAGCCGCGCTGGAGCTGCGCGTCGTCGAAGCTGCCGAAGGCGCCGGCGAAGCTCCATTTCTGGCGCGGCGGCTGCGGGGTGGCGTGGCCCTCGTCCTCGGCGCGCACGGCCGAGGCGCCGAGGAGCGCGAGCGCGAGAACGGGGGCCGCGAGGCGGCTCGCGATACGCAGGCGGGAGGATGTCATGGTCGCGTCCATTGCCTCTTGTCGCCTCAGCCCTTCGTAGTCGGCGCGGCGGTGGCGCCCGCCGGCATGCCGGACCTGCCCTCCACCTGCTTGCCCGGCCCGGTGACGCTCTCCAGGATCGAGCCCGGCAGCGCCTTGGGCGTCTCGAACAGGCCGCAGAGCGGCATCACGATCAGGAAGTGGGCGAAGTAGTAGGCCGTGCAGATGCGGGCCGCGATGACGTAGCCGCCTTCGGGGGGCTTGGCGCCGAGCCAGCCGAGCACGATGCAGACCGCGAAGAACACCCAGAAGAACTGCCGGTAGATCGGGCGATAGTTCGCCGAGCGCACCCGCGAGGTGTCGAGCCAGGGGGCGAAGGCGAGGATGATGACCGCGCCGAACATCAGCACCACGCCGCCGAGCTTGTCCGGCACCGCGCGCAGGATCGCGTAGAAGGGCAGGAAGTACCATTCGGGCACGATATGCGCCGGCGTCACGGCGGGGTTGGCCGGGACGTAGTTGTCGGCGTGGCCGAGATAGTTCGGCTGGTAGAAGATCATCCACGCGAACAGGATGAAGAACACCACCGTCGCGAACACGTCCTTCACCGTGGCGTAGGGCGTGAAGGGGACCGCGTCCTTGCCCGACTTGATCGGGATGCCGGCGGGGTTGTTCTGGCCGGTGACGTGCAGCGCCCAGACGTGGAGCACGACGACGCCGGCGATCATCCAGGGCAGCAGGAAGTGCAGCGAGAAGAAGCGGTTGATGGTCGGGTTGCCGACCGAGTAGCCGCCCCAGAGCAGGCTCTGGATGGTGTCGCCGACCACGGGGATCGCAGCCAGGATGTTGGTGATGACGGTGGCGCCCCAGAAGCTCATCTGGCCCCACGGCAGGGTGTAGCCGAGGAAGGCGGTGGCCATCATCAGCAGGTAGATGATCACGCCGAGGATGTAGAGGATCTCGCGCGGGGCCTTGTAGGACCCGTAGTAGAGCGCCCGGAAGATGTGCACGTAGACGGCCACGAAGAACATCGAGGCGCCGTTGGCGTGCGCGTAGCGCAGCAGCCAGCCGTAGTTCACGTCGCGCATGATGTGCTCGACGGAGTTGAAGGCGCCCGTCGCCGAGGGCTCGTAATGCATCGCGAGCCAGACGCCGGTGATGATCTGGACGCCGAGCATGGCGGAGAGGATCGCGCCGAAGGTCCAGAAATAGTTCAGGTTGCGCGGCACCGGATAGGCGATGAACGAGCCGTGGACGAGGCCGACCAGCGGAAGGCGGCTCTCGAACCACTTCGCCAAGCGGCTCTTGGGCACGTAGGAATTGCCGTGTGCGCTCATGAGTCTATCCGGTTCTCGGGGCTCGATCCGCGTGGCGTGCGAAGACGGTCGGGCCGTCTCGTCGTCGGTCCGGCGGCCTCACGGCCGCCTTCATCCCTGGTCTGGCGGTTCAGGCCGCCTTTGTCCCTAAGTCTGGCGGCTTCACGCCGCCTTGGCTTCCTTGCCGCCCTTGGGGGCCTCTTCGCCGATCTTGATCTTGGTGTCGCCGGCGAAGCTGTAGGGGGGCACCGGCAGGTTCGACGGCGCCGGGCCGCGGCGTACGCGGCCCGAGGTGTCGTAGAGCGAGCCGTGACAGGGGCAGAACCAGCCCTCGTAGGGGCCCTGGTGGCCGATGGGCACGCAGCCGAGATGCGTGCAGTTGCCGTAGACCACCAGCCACTTCTCGTGGCCCGCCTTCACCCGCGCCGAATCGGCCTGAGGGTCGATCAGCTCGGAGAGCTTCACGTCCTGCGCCTCCTTGATCTCCTTCTCGGAGCGGTTGCGCACGAAGATCAGCTTGCCGCGCCAGAACACGTTGATGATCTGGCCCGGCTGGATCGGGGCGAGATCGACGTCGATCGGGGCGCCCGCCGCGATGACGGCCGCGTCCGGCGCCATGGAGGCGACGAAGGGCCAGGCCACCGCGCCGGCGCCGACCGCGAGGCCCGCTCCGGTGGCGAGGAACAGGAAGTCGCGGCGGCTGCTATCGGGCAGCGCGGTGTCGGCGACCGAAGAGGGGGTAGCGGCGTTGGGGTTCGCCAAGATCGAGGACTCCAAGCAGGCTGACGGCCAGGTCCCGTGCCGTGCCGGGGGAGCGGCGGCGGTCGCGGGGCGAGCGGTCCGGCGAGGGACCAAAGCGTTATTGTTCTAAACTGTGCAATGCGACCGGGCGTCGCCCGAAGTCAAGCCGATCCGGAGGGTGGGATGCTGCATCCCACCGCCTTGTCACCCGCGCGGCACGGCCCGCGTCAGCCGGTGCCAGCGGGCGACGAGGAGCGCGGCCACCACGAACAGCCCGGCGCAGAAGCCGAGCCAGATTCCGGTGCCCTCCAGGCCGGCGCCCCAGGCCAGCGCGGCGCCGAGCGGCACGCCGATTCCCCAATAGCCGCCGATCGCCATCAGCATGGGCACGCGGGCGTCCTGAAGGCCGCGCAGCATCTCGAGCGCCACCGACTGCACGCCGTCGGCCACCGCGAACAGGGCCGCGAGCCCGATGAAGCCGATGGCGATCGGGATGGCGGCGGCATTCCGGGCGTCGTCGAGGTCGAGGAAGAGCCCGACGAGGCCGCGCGGCGCGCCGAGCTGGACGCAGGCACACAGGCTCATGAAGGCGAGCGCGAGGCCGAGCGCCGCCCGTCCCGCACGGCGGATGCCGTCGCGGTCGCGCGCGCCGAGCGCCAGTCCGACCCGCACCGTCGCGGCCTGGGCGACGCCGTTCGGCACCATGAAGCAGATCGCCGCGATCTGGATCGCCACGGCATGCGCCGCGAGCTGGCTCGCGCCGAACAGGCCCATGCCCAGCGCCGCCGCCTCGAACAGCCCCGCCTCCGCCAGCCCGGTGGCGGCCATGGGCAGGCCGAGCCGGAACAGCCCCGCAAGGCGCGACGGCTCCAGCCGCCAGACGCGGTGCAGAAGGCGGTAGGGCCTGAGCGAGGGGTGCCAGAGGATCACGCCGCAGAGCAGCGCCGGGCTGATCACCGCCGAGCAGGCGGTGGCGATGCCGACCCCCGCGATGCCGAGGCCGAGCCGGCCCGGACCGTCGAAGGCGAGCAGCACCGCGAGCCCGACATTCACCGGCAGCGCCAGGAGGCTCGCCGCCAGCGGCCAGCCGGGCCGCTCCAGCGCCGCGAATCCGCCGCGCAGCGCCATGAAGGTCAGCGCCGGCCACATCGCCCATTGCAGGGCGCGCATGTAGGTGCCGGCCGCCTCCGCCAGCTCCTGGGGCTCGCCGATCGCCTCGAGCAGCGCCTGCGTGTGCCAGAGCGCGGCCATCAGCGGCAGGTTGACGAGGGCGGCGGCCCAGATCCCGGCCCGGACCACGCGGCGGGGCTCGTCCGTCGGGCCCCGGTCCCGCCCGAGCGCCTCCGCCACCAGCGGCGCCACCGCCGAGGTCAGGCCGATGCCGCAGATGAACAGCAGGAAGTAGAGGCTCGTCGCGAGTGTCGCGGCGGCGAGCGGGGTCGCGCCGAGCCGGCCCAGGATCACCACGTCGGCGGTGACGAGGCCGTGCTGCGCGAGATTGGTCAGGACGAGGGGGGCCGACAGCGCGAGGGTGGCGCGCAGCTCCGCGAGCCAGGGCCGATGGAGGGGAGCCCGTTCCCGCGCGGCGGTCGCCGCGAGGCCGAGTGCGGTCATGACGATGAGGTCTCGAACGATGGATGTGTCGCGCGGGCCCGGAGCCGGCGCGGAGGATGGGGTGTGTCTAGCCGGGCAACGCGTCGGAAATCCGGCGCTCGGGAGCCCGGTCTCCGAGGAAGCCGCCCGATTGCCGTTCCCACAGGCCGGCATAGAGCCCCCCGCTGCGGACCAGCTCGGCGTGGGTGCCCTCCTCCACGATCCGGCCCTTGTCGATGACCACCAGCCGGTCGAGGGCGGCGATGGTGGAGAGCCGGTGCGCGATGGCGAGCACGGTCTTGCCGGCCATCAGCGTGTCGAGGCTCTCCTGGATCGCCGCCTCGACCTGGCTGTCGAGGGCGGAGGTGGCCTCGTCGAGGATCAGGATCGGCGCGTCCTTGAGGATCACGCGGGCGATGGCGATGCGCTGGCGCTGGCCGCCCGAAAGCTTCACCCCGCGCTCGCCGACCTGAGCGTCGTAGCCGCGCCGGCCCTTGTGGTCGACGAGGTCGCGGATGAAGCCGTCGGCCTGGGCGAGCGCCGCCGCGCGCTCGATCTCCGCCATGCTCGCCTCGGGCCGTCCGTAGGCGATGTTGTCGCGGATCGAGCGGTGCAGCAGCGAGGTGTCCTGCGAGACCATGGCGATGGCGGCGCGCAAGCTGTCCTGCGTCACATGGGCGATATCCTGCCCGTCGACCAGGATGCGGCCGCCCTCGACGTCGTGGAGGCGCAGCAGCAGCGAGGTGATCGTGGTCTTGCCGGCGCCGCTGACGCCCACGAGCCCGACCTTCTCGCCCGGCCGCAGATGCAGGGTCAGGTTCTCGATGACGGTGGCGTCGCCGCGCCCGTAATGGAAGTCGACTTCCTCGAATCGCACGTCCCCCGCGCTCACCCGCAGCGCGGCGGCGCCGGGCGCGTCGGTGATGGCGTGCGGGCGCGAGATGGTCTGCATGCTCTCCTGGATCACGCCGACGTTCTCGAACACGCCGCGCACGGTCAGCATCACCCAGCCCGACATGGCGATGAGGCGCATCACCAGGGCGAGGCCGGCGGCGCCCTCCCCGGTGGTCATGGCCGAGCGGCTCCAGAGCATCAGGCAGACGCCGGCCGTCGAGATCAGCAGGAGGCTGTTGAGCACCCCGAGCAGGGTCGTCGTCAGGGTCGTGAGGCGGAACTGGTGCAGATAGGTCCGGGTGTTGAGCTCCACCGCCTCGCGCACGGCGGCGCGCTCCTCCCGCGTGCGGGCGAAGAGCTTCACGGTGAGGATGTTGGTGTAGCTGTCGACCACCCGTCCGATCAGGGCCGAGCGGGTCTCGGCGGTGGCGTGGGAGCGCTCGCGGGCGCGCGGCACGAACCAGCGGGTGAGCGCGGCATAGGCCAGCACCCAGACCACCACCGGCAGCACCAGCCAGCGCGAGATCGAGGAAAAGAGCCCGACCGCCGTGACCGCGTAGATCGCGACGTAGAGCAGCGTATCGATGAACACGACCGCGAGCTCGCGCACGGCCGGCCCCGCCTGCACGACGCGGTTCGCGAGCCGCCCGGCGAAGTCCGCCTGGAAATACGAGAGCGAATGCCCGAGCGTGTAGAGATGGGTGCGCCAGCGGATCTGGTTGGTCGCCTGGGGCACCACGAGCTGGTTCGACAGCACCTCGTGCAGCCAGATCGAGACGGGGCGCGCCACCAGGATGAACGCCGCCGCGAGCATCAGCGCGGCGCCGTGATCGGCCCAGAGCGCCGTCCGGTCGGTGGTGCCGAGCAGGTCCACGAACCAGCTCATCCAGAGATAGAGCGACGCTTCGATGCTTCCCGCGATCACAGCGATGACGAACAGCGCCAGCAGCGGTCCCCGGATCGGGCGCAGGTAGAAGGCCGCGAAACCGAGCACGGTGTCGGGCGGCACGCGCTCCTCGTCGAAGGGCGCGAACGGGTCGATCCTGCGCTCGATCCAATCGAGGAACATGGGGTGTCCGGTTTCGGGGGGAACCCGAGATGTAGGCGTCCTTGACCGTGGGCCAAGCCTGGAGCCAAGCCGTGGGCGATGCCCCAGGCGCAGCCCACCCCTGTGCGGCGCCTTTCGCCGAACGGGGCCGTTCGACGTCCGAAGCCGGGAAGACCGCTTGCTCCGCCTCGCCCTCTACCAGCCCGACATCCCGCAGAACACCGGCACGATGCTGCGCATGGCCGCCTGCCTGGGGCTCGCCGTCGAGATCATAGAGCCGGCGGGCTTCGACGTCTCGGACCGGCACCTGCGCCGCTCTGGGCTCGATTATCTCGACTATGTCGCGCTGACCCGCCATGCCTCCTGGGCGGCGTTCGACTCCTGGCGGCGGGAGGCCGGGACGCGCCTCGTGCTGGCGACGACGGCGGGCGCCCTGCCCTACACGGCCTTCGCCTTCCGCGAGGGCGACTGCATCCTGATGGGCCGCGAGTCGGCGGGCGTCCCGGAGGCGGTCCACGCGGCGGCGGATGCGCGGGTCGTGGTGCCGATCCGCGCCGGGATGCGCTCGCTCAACGTTGCCGTGGCCGCCGCGATGATCGCCGGCGAGGCGCTGCGGCAGGTCGGCGCGAATTGACGTGTCCGCGCGCGGATGGGAAAGCCTCGGGCATGACGCGCGCGCCCTCCGCCCCTCTCCCTTCCGACGACGACCTCGCCGCGCTGAAGGGCGAGGCGGCCGCGTGGTTCGAGACCCTGCGCGACCGCATCGTGCTCGCCCTGGAGACCCTGGAGGATCAGGTCGCGGGGCCCTTCCACCCCGACGCCCCCACCGAGCCGGGAAAGTTCGAAAAAACGCCCTGGCAGCGCACCGACCATACCGGGCAGCCGGGTGGTGGCGGCGTCATGGCGATGCTGAAGGGCCGCGTCTTCGAGAAGGCCGGCGTGCATATCTCCAGCGTGTTCGGCGAGTTCGCCCCCGAGTTCCGGGCGCAGATGCCGGGGGCGGCGGACGACCCGCGTTTCTTCGCCACCGGCATCTCGCTGATCGCCCATCCCTGGAATCCGAACGTCCCCACCGTCCACATGAACACCCGCTTCGTGGTGACGACGAAGGCGTGGTTCGGGGGCGGCGCCGACCTCACGCCGGTGCTCGAGCGCCGCCGCACCCAGGACGACCCCGATTCCCGCCACTTCCACGCCTGCATGCGGGAGGCCTGCGAGGCTCACGCCCCGGCCGCCGACTATGAGAAGTACAAGGCCTGGTGCGAGGAGTATTTCCACCTCAAGCACCGCAACGAGCCGCGCGGCATCGGCGGCATCTTCTACGACTACCACTGGACCGGGGACGCGCAGGCGGACCTCGCCTTCACCCGCGACGTGGGCGGCGCCTTCCTCAAGGCGTATCCCGAGATCGTGCTGCGCAACCTCGCCCTGCCCTGGACGGAGGAGGACCGGCTGGAGCAGCAGGTCCGGCGCGGGCGCTACGTCGAGTTCAACCTGCTCTACGACCGGGGCACCATCTTCGGCCTGAAGACCGGCGGCAACGTCGCCTCGATCCTGTCCTCCCTGCCGCCGACGGTGCGCTGGCCGTGAGCGAGGCCGTCCCGACCAAGTTCGCCCCCGAGCAGGAGGCCGCGCTGCGGTCGATCGCGCGCTGGATGCGGGACCGCGACACTCAGGTGTTCCGGCTGTTCGGCTATGCCGGCACCGGCAAGACCACTCTGGCGCGCCGCATCGCCGAGGATGTCGACGGCACGGTGGTGTTCGGCGCCTTCACCGGCAAGGCCGCCTCGGTGATGCGCCAGAAGGGCTGTCCCGACGCCTCCACCATCCACGCCCTGATCTACCGCACCAAGGAGGGCGACGAGGGCGGACCGACCTTCACCCTCAACCGGGCGGGCGCGGCGGCCAAGGCCGACCTCATCGTCGTCGACGAGTGCTCGATGGTCGATTCCGATCTCGGCAACGACCTGCTCTCCTTCGGCAAGCCCGTGCTCGTGCTCGGCGATCCGGCCCAGTTGCCGCCGGTGCGCGGCGGCGGCTTCTTCACCGACGCCGAGCCGGACATGATGCTCATGGACGTCCACCGGCAGGCCGCCGACGACCCCATCGTGCGCATGGCCATGACCGTGCGCGAGGGCGGCCGGCTCAGCATCGGCCAGTATGGGCGCAGCCGCGTCGTGGCCAAACGCAGCCTCGACCCGGAGGCGGTGCTCGATGCCGACCAGGTGCTCGTCGGCATGAACAGGACGCGCCGGCTCTACAACAACCGCCTGCGCGAGATGGCCGGCCATGTCGACCCGATGCCGGCGGTGGGCGAGAAGCTCGTCTGCCTCAGGAACGACCGCACCAAGGGCCTGCTCAACGGTTCGACCTGGACGGTGCAGGCCCTGCGCGCTCCGCCCCGCCCCGACACGATCCGCCTCGACGTGGTGCCCGAGGACGACCCGGCGCTGCGCCGCCGCGCCACAGACATCAAGGTCCTGCGCGCCGTGATCGCGGGTTCGGAGGAGGAGATCCCGGCCTCTCTCAAGCGCGAGACCGACGAGTTCACCTACGGCTACGCCCTCACCGTGCACAAGGCGCAGGGCTCGCAATGGGACGACGTGGTCCTGTTCGACGAGAGCTTCGCCTTCCGCGAGCACCGCGCCCGCTGGCTCTATACCGGTCTGACGCGGGCCGCCGCCTCGATCACGGTGGTGGTGTAGAGTATGTCCGGGAGAAGTGGCCTCCGGTTCTCCGTCCGGACAGACAGCGAACAATGACCGAGAGCCTGTCGGGCGCTTCCGGAAGCGCCCGACAGGCTCGAGGGATTCAGCCCGCGAGCCGCGCCTCGCAGGCCGCCAGCAGCGTGCACAGCGCCACGCCCTCGGCCGCCGCGCGGACGTCGTCGAGCGTCGGGAAGGTCGGCGCGATGCGCAGGGTGCGGTCGTGCGGGTCGCGGCCGTAAGGGTGGGTGGCGCCGGCGGGGGTGAGCGCGATCCCCGCCTCCTTGGCGAGCGCGACTACCTGCCCGGCGGTGCCCTCGGCAACGTCGAGCGTGACGAAGTAGCCGCCGAGCGGCCGGCTCCAGCGGGCGACGCCGTGGCCGTCGAGCCGCGCGGAGAAGGCCGCCTCCACCGCCTCGAATTTCGGGCCGATGAGGGCGCGGTGCCGCTCCATATGCGCCGCGATGCCGGCGGCGTCGCGCAGGAAGCGGACATGCCGGAGCTGGTTCAGCTTGTCCGGCCCGATGCTGCGACGCCCCGCCTGCGCCAGATACCAGCGGACATTGCCCGGCGAGGAGGCCAGCATGGCGAGCCCCGCGCCCGCGATCGTCACCTTCGAGGTCGAGGCGAAGACGATGGCGCGGTCCGGGTTGCCGGCGTCAGTGCAGGCGTCGAGGATGTTCGGCAGCGCCGGCCGGGTGTCCGTCAGGTGGTGGACGACATAGGCGTTGTCCCACAGGAGCCGGAAATCGGGCGCGGCGGTCTTCATCGCGGCCAAGCGGCGGACGGTCTCGGCGGAATAGGTCTCGCCGCTGGGGTTCGAATACTGGGGCACGCACCAGATGCCCTTCACGGCCGGATCGGCGACGGCGGCCTCGACCGCGTCCATGTCCGGCCCCTCGCCCATCATCTCGACCGGGATCATGCGGATGCCGAAGCCCTCGCAGAGGGTGAAATGGCGATCGTAGCCCGGCACCGGGCAGAGGAACGCGATCGGCTCCTCCTTCGACCACGGACCCTTGCCGCCCGGCACGCCCTTCAGCAGCGCGTACACGAGCACGTCGTGCATCAGCGCGAGGCTCGAATTGTTGGCGATCACCACCTGATCGGCCGGCGCGCCGAGCACCGGCGCGAACAGGGCGCGCGTCTCCGGCAGGCCCTGGAGGTTGCCGTAGTTGCGCGCGTCGGTGCCGTCCTCGGCGGTGGTGTCGCGGTTGCCGGGCAGCGCCAGCATGGCCTCGGCGAGGTCGAGCTGCTCCGGCGAGGGCTTGCCGCGGGTCATGTCGAGCTTGAGCCCGCGCCCCTTCAGGGCGGCGTAGTCCTCCCGCAGGCGCGCGCGCAGCCCTTCGAGGGCGTCCTGCGAGAGATCCGACAGAGGCGGCATGGCGGGCTCCTGTGATGCATGCGTTGCCGGCGCGGTTCGCACCCTTTCGGGCCTTCCCGTCAAGAGGCGATTTCAGCGGAGGACCGGCGGCGTAGGCGATGGCATTTCGTCCGAGGTCGCCTTACCTGCCAGACATCACCCGTTCGAAGACCGGAGACCGCTTTGGCTCACGACGAATCCGGCCCGCCCCGCATGCATGCCACCACCATCCTGATGGTCCGCAAGGGCGGCAGCGTCGTCATCGGCGGCGACGGGCAGGTCAGCCTCGGGCAGACCATCGTGAAGGGCAACGCCCGCAAGGTGCGCCGCCTCGCCAAGGGCACGGTGATCGGCGGCTTCGCCGGGGCGACGGCGGACGCCTTCACCCTGTTCGAGCGGCTGGAGGGCAAGCTCGACCAGTATCCCGGCCAGCTCACCCGTGCCTGCGTCGAGCTGACCAAGGACTGGCGGACCGACCGCTACCTGCGGCGGCTCGAGGCGATGATGCTGGTGGCGGACAGGGACGTGAGCCTGCTCCTGTCCGGCGGCGGCGACGTGCTGGAGCCGGAGAGCGGCGTGATGGCCATCGGCTCCGGCGGCAACTACGCGCTCGCCGCCGCCCGCGCGCTGGAGGACAGCGCGCACGACGCAGAGACGATCGTCCGGCGATCCCTCGGGATCGCGGCCGAAATCTGCGTCTACACCAATGGAAATCTCGTCATCGAGAGCCTCGACGCCCCGGCATGAGAGGAAATCCGCCGTTAACGGCTCCTTGACCGTATCTCATTAGTGTCCGGCCACCGCGTGAGGGCCGGTTCATGAAGATCAAGACGAAGCTGTTCGCCTATGTCGGCGCGTGCAGCCTGTTGACGCTGAGCGTCACCGGCATCGGCATCACCACCCTCGACACCTTCAACGATGCGATCGCCGACGTGCGCTTAAGCTCCACCCGCGCGCTGAACGCGGCGAACCTCAACCGCATCGTGACCGACGTGGTCGTCGAATCCCGCGGCATCTACGCCTCCGCGACCACCGCCGAGGCGAAGGTCTTCTCCGAGGGCATCGTCAAGCGGCTCGACTCCATGAACGCTCTGCTCAAGACCTGGGCGCCCATCGTCGCCGAGGCCGACAGGCCGCTCTTCGACAAGGTGCTCAAGGACGCGGCGGCCTTCACCGCGTTGAGGCTCGAGATCGCGCGCAGCGGCGCCGAGGTCTCGCCCAAGCTCGCCGCCGAGCTCGGCTTCAACGTCGACAACCGGACGAACCGGAAGGCCTTCCAGGCCAGCGTCGACGAGCTGGTGGCGCGCGGCAGCGCCTACATGGCCGAGATCGACCGCGAGACGGAGGCGCTGTTCAAGCAGCGCCTGATCCTGCTCATCGCGCTCGCCATCGGCGGCACCCTCGGATGCCTGCTCGTCGGCGGCTTCGTCGGCCACAACCAGGTGGCTAAGCCCCTGGGCGCGGTCTCCGACGCGATCAAGCGCCTCGCCGGCGGCCATACCGACCTGCCGGCGGTGAAGCCCGGCAACGACGAGATCGGCGAGATCTGGCGCAGCATGCAGGTCTTCGCCGCCGCCATGGGCGAGACGGCGCAGGTGCGTCTGGCCCAGGAGCAGGAAAGCGTCCGCTCGGTGGCCGCCAAGCGCACCGAGATGAGCCGCCTCGCCGATACCTTCCAGACCAATGTCGGCGGGCTCGTCGAGCATCTCGCCGCCTCGGCCGTCGAGATGGAATCCACCGCCCGCACCATGGCCGACACCGCCCGCCGCACCCAGTCCCAGTCGGACGAGGTGATGGCCGCCGCCAACGAGACCGCCCAGAACGTCGAGGCGGTGGCCGCCGCCACCGAGGAGCTCGCCGCCACCGCCAACGAGATCGGCTCGCAGGTCACGCAGACCTCGGCCGCCGCCTCGAAGGCCGTCGACAGCGCCCGCCACACCAGCGAGCGCGTCCGCATGCTCTCGCAAAGCGCCGCCGGCATCGGCGAGGTCGTGGCGCTGATCTCCTCCATCGCCGGCCAGACCAACCTGCTCGCGCTGAACGCCACCATCGAGGCGGCGCGTGCCGGCGAGGCCGGACGGGGCTTCGCGGTCGTCGCCTCCGAGGTCAAGGAACTGGCGAGCCAGACGGCGCGGGCCACCGACCAGATCACCGCGCAGATCGCCACCATCCAGGACGCCACCCGCGAGACGGTGAGCGCCATCGAGGAGATCAGCGCCACCATCGGCTCCGTGCATCAGATCGCGATCGGCGTCGCTGCGGCGGTCGAGGAGCAGCAGGTGGCCACCCAGGAGATCGCGCGCAGCGTCAGCGACGCCGCACGCGGCACCCAGGCCGTCACCGGCACCATCGCCATGGTCCAGAGCGCGGCGCTGGAGGCGGGCTCGGGCGCATCGCAGGTCCTTTCGGCGGCAAGCGAGCTGTCGCGCCGCTCGAGCGCGCTCGGCACCGAGGCGGCCCGCTTCGTCGACGGCGTGCGCGCCGCCTGAGCCCGGCGCGCCGTCTCACGCGAGGAATGGCGCTTCCCGCCTGGAAAGCGCCGCCGGCTGCCCTTAGATCCTGGCGCGTGCCCAACGGACGGCCTGGCCGGCCGATCGTCGGGGGCGCGGCGCCGAGGCATATGCGTTGGTCGATGCGGATTTCCTGAGGCGCGCGGTCGAGCGCGGGATCGTCACCGAGGTTCAGGCCGTCGCGCTGGCCGGCCTCGGGCGCGAGATGACGTCCGCCTCTCCCGACTTCACCGATGACGACGAGCATGTCCGCTTCCTGACGGGATTCGCCGACATCTTCGTCACTATCGGGGTGCTTCTCGTTCTCACGACGGTTTGCAGCCTCGCGGCCGAGACCGCCGGGCAGACGGTCGGCTGGATAAGCGTCGCAGCGATCGCCTGGGGCCTCGCCGAGCTCTTCTCGCGCCGCCGCCGCATGGCGCTTCCGAGCATCGTCCTGCTCGTGGCCTTCGTCGCCGGCGTCTTCCTCGCGAGCGCGACGCTTCTCGGCGACCGGTCCTTCTTGCCCGCTCGCGGCGCCGACGTGCTGCCGTCCTTGGCCGCGGCAACGGCGGCGCTGGCCGGCGCGATCCTTCACTACCGGCGTTTCCATGTGCCGATAACGGTCGCGGCGGGCGCCGCCGCCGCGGTGGCCATGGTGGTCCTGCTCGGTTCGGCGGCGCTCCCGATCCTCGCCTCCCGGTATCTCGACGTCTTCCTCGCGGTCCTCGGCGTGGCGGTGTTCGCCCTGGCCATGCGCTACGACCTGTCCGATCCGGCGCGCGTCACCCGGCGCTCCGACGTCGCGTTCTGGCTGCACATGCTGGCGGCCCCGCTCATCGTGCATCCGGTGCTCGGTTTCCTCCGGCCATCGATGGCTCAGATGTCCTCCGGGACGGCATTCGCCGGGCTCGGTCTCGTCCTGCTGCTCGCGTTCGTGGCGCTCGTCACCGACCGCAGGGCGATCCTGGTGTCGGGCCTGGTCTATGCGAGCGTTGCGCTCGGCACCCTGATCCGCGAGGTGGGGTTCGAGCGGAAGGCGCTTCCGTTCAGCCTGCTGGCGCTCGGCCTGTTCGTGCTCGGGCTGAGCGTCGCCTGGACACCCCTTCGCGGCGCTATCCTGCGCGCACTCCCCGCCCCTCTCGCGGCCCGGCTGCCGCGCCCGATCGGAGACCGATGACCAGCTTTTCCCCCCGCGAGATCGTCTCCGAACTCGACCGCTTCATCGTCGGCCAGCACGATGCCAAGCGCGCCGTCGCCATCGCGCTGCGCAACCGCTGGCGCAGGCAGCAGCTCAAAGGGCCGCTGCGGGAGGAGGTCGCGCCGAAGAACATCCTGATGATCGGCCCCACCGGCTGCGGCAAGACCGAGATCGCCCGCCGCCTCGCCCGGCTCGCGGGAGCGCCGTTCCTCAAGATCGAGGCGACGAAGTTCACCGAGGTCGGCTATGTCGGCCGCGACGTGGAGCAGATCGTGCGCGATCTCGTCGAGGTCGGCATCGGCCTGCGCCGCGAGGAGAAGCGCAAGTCCGTGAAGGCCAAGGCCGAGGCGGCGGCGGAGGCCCGCATTCTCGACGCGCTGGTCGGCCCGACCGCGAGCCAGGCCACCCGCGAGAGCTTCCGCAAGAAGCTGCGCGACAGCCAGCTCGACGACAAGGAGGTCGAGATCGAACTCGCCGGCCCCCAGGCGCCGGGCCTGCCGATGTTCGAGATTCCCGGCGTTCCGGGCGCCTCCATGGGCGCGATCAATATCGGCGACATGCTCGGCAAGGCGTTCTCCGGCGGCAAGGGCAAGCCGCGCCGCATGACCGTGCGCGACGCCTACGCGCCGCTGCTGGCCGAGGAATCCGACAAGCTCGTCGATTCCGACGCACTGGTGCAGGAGGCGATCCGCGAGGTCGAGGACAACGGCATCGTCTTCCTCGACGAGATCGACAAGATCTGCGCTCGCGAGGGCCGCTCCGGCGCCGACGTCTCCCGCGAGGGCGTGCAGCGCGACCTGCTGCCGCTGATCGAGGGGACCACCGTCGCGACCAAGCACGGGCCGGTGAAGACCGACCACGTCCTCTTCATCGCGTCCGGCGCCTTCCACGTCTCGAAGCCCTCCGACCTGCTGCCGGAGTTGCAGGGCCGCCTCCCGATCCGCGTGGAATTGCAGCCCCTTACGGTGGAGGACTTCAAGCAGATCCTCACCTCCACCGAGGCGAGCCTCCTCAAGCAGACCGTGGCCCTGATGGAGACGGAGGGCGTGACGCTCGCCTTCACGGACGATGCCGTCGACGCGCTGGCGAGGGTGGCGGTGGAGGTGAACGGCTCGGTGGAGAACATCGGCGCCCGCCGGCTCCAGACGGTGCTGGAGCGGGTGATCGACGAGATCTCCTTCACCGCCACCGACCGTTCGGGCGAGACCGTCACCATCGACGCCGCCTATGTGCGGGCGCGGGTCGAGAGCCTCGCCGCCAACGCGGATCTCAGCCGCTTCATCCTGTGAGCGGGCCGTGGCCGGGCGGCGCGCGCCCGTCCGCGCCGCTCCTGCCCGTCGCCGCCCTCGTCGCCGGCATGGTCTCGATCCAGGGCGGGGCGGCCCTGGCGAAGTCGCTGTTTCCCCTCGTCGGCGCGGCGGGGGTGACGGCCCTGCGGGTGGGGTTCTCGGCCGCGATCCTCACCGCGGTCTGGCGCCCCTGGCGCCGCGTCGTCCCCTTGCGCGACATGGCTGCCATCGCCCTCTACGGCGTGGTGCTCGGCGGCATGAACCTGCTGTTCTATCTGTCGCTGCGCACAATCCCCCTCGGGGTCGCGGTGGCGATCGAGTTCGTCGGTCCCCTCGGCGTGGCGCTCGCCTCCTCGCGCCGGCCGTCCGATCTCGCCTGGATCGGACTGGCGGTGCTCGGGCTCGGCCTGCTGCTGCCCCTGTCGGGGTCCGCTGCGATCAATCCGGCGGGGGCGGCCCTGGCCCTCGCGGCGGGCCTGTGCTGGGCGTTCTACATCCTCGCCGGCCAGCGCGCCGGCCGCGTCGACGGCGGTCTCGCGGTGTCCCTCGGCATGAGCGTCGCCGCGCTGGTCGTGGTGCCCTTCGGGGTGGCCGAGGCGGGAACCGCCCTGCTCGCGCCGCCGGTCCTCGGGATCGGGCTCGCCGTGGCGGTGCTGTCGAGCGCGCTGCCCTATTCGCTCGAGATGTTCGCCCTGCGCCGGCTCGACCGGCAGAGCTTCAGCGTTCTGATGAGCCTGGAGCCTGCCGTCGCCGCGCTGGCCGCCCTGGCGGTGCTCGGCGAGCGGCTGACCGGCCTGCAATGGCTCGCCGTCGCCTGCGTAGTGACGGCCTCGGCCGGGATCGCGTCGCGGCGCGGGACAGACCCGACGAAAGGCGGGTCGTGAGCCGGTCTCAGCCCGGATCGTCGGCGGGCTTCGGACCGGGGGGTGCGAAGAAATCCTCCGGCAGCGCCACCACGATCCGGCGGCCGGGGATGTCGAGGCTGGGCACGAAGGCGCGGGTGAAGGGCAGGAGCGCGCTCGGGCC
This sequence comes from Methylobacterium endophyticum, assembly GCF_050591105.1. Classification (NCBI taxonomy): domain Bacteria; kingdom Pseudomonadati; phylum Pseudomonadota; class Alphaproteobacteria; order Hyphomicrobiales; family Methylobacteriaceae; genus Methylobacterium; species Methylobacterium endophyticum. Next base: position 56,701 of record NZ_JBNHES010000016.1, on the reverse strand, counting down.
GCCCTTGGCCGGGGCGATCTCCAGAAGGTCGCCGCCGCCGTAGTTCGGCACGGACAGGACGCAGCCCACCGCGATGCCCTCCGCGTCCACCGCGTCGAGCCCGACGAGATCGGCGGCGAAGAACTCGTCCTCGTCCTCCGGCGTCCCGAGTGTGTCCCGCGCCACGTAGAGCGCCACGCGATTGAGACTTTCGGCACCCGTGCGGTCGACGACGCCGCGCACACGGGCGACCAGCATGTCGGCCGCTCCGCCCGGCGCGGTGCGGACATCGGTGATCTCGAAGCGCCGACCGTCGGCGGCCTGCAACGGCCCGTAGCCGGCGATGCCGAGCGGGTCGGCCGTGTAGGATTTCAGGCGAATCTCGCCCTTCAGCCCCTGCGCCCGGCCGAACTCGCCCATGAGGACGAGAGTCGGGTCGGGCGAGACCGGCGGAGGGGCGACCTCCGCCGGTTTCGGACGCGCGGAGGTTTCCGCGCCCTCCCCGACCCGGCCGGGGCGGGCGCGATGGGTGCCGTCGCCGCGCGGCGGCGTGCCTGCGGGACGGCGGGCCATGCGGTTCTGCCTCTCTGGGTCGCCGGGCCTCAGGCCGCGGCGTCCTCGGCCGGGGCGCCGGCCTTCTCGGCGCGCTTGGCCGCGCGCTCCTTGGACTTCTCGCCCGGCTCCGCCTTCTGCGGGTTGTTGCGGGCGGGACGCTTGGCGAGGCCGGCGGCATCGAGGAAGCGCAGCACGCGGTCGGTCGGCTGGGCGCCCTTGGCGAGCCAGGACGCGATCTTCTCGTTGTCGAGCACGATGCGGGCCGGATCGTCCTTGGCCTTCATCGGGTCGTAGGCGCCGACCTTGTCGATGAAGCGGCCGTCGCGGGGAGCGCGGGCGTCGGCGACGACGATGCGGTAGTACGGGCGCTTCTTGGCGCCACCACGGGTGAGGCGAATCTTGAGGGACATTGTGGTAACTCCTTGTTTTTCGATGTTTGGCGAATAGCAAGTAGTGAGTAGCGAATAGAATTCGCCTGGAAAACTATTCGCTACTCACTATTCGCCATTCGCCCTATTTCTTCTTCCCGAACGGGAATCCTCCTCCGAGGCCCGGCAAGCCAGGCCCCTTCGGTCCGCTGAGCCCCGGAAGGCCCGGCATCTTTCCGCCACCGAGTCCCGGCGGCATCGGCGGGAGCTTCCCGCCGAACTGCTTCTGCATGGCCTCGATCTGCTCCGGCGTCGGCTCGGGCATGCCCGGCGGCAGGCCCGGCATGCCGCCGCCCATCAGGCCACCCCCGCCGAGGCCGAACATCGAGCCCAGCGCCTGGCCGATGCCGCGCTTGCCCGAGCCCATTGCCTTCATCATGTCGGCCATGGTCCGGTGCATCTTGAGGAGCTTGTTCAGCTCCTCGACCTTGGTGCCGGAACCCGCAGCGATACGCTTCTTGCGCGAGTTCTTGAGGATGTCGGGGTTGCGCCGCTCCTGCGGGGTCATCGAGGAGATGATCGCCCGCTGGCGGCGGAACATCTTCTCGTCGAGGTTGGCGCCCTCGACCTGCTTCTTGATCTGGCCCATGCCCGGCAGCATGCCCATCAGGCCGCCGATGCCGCCCATCTTCTCCATCTGGGCGAGCTGCATCGACAAATCGTCGAGGTCGAACTTGCCCTTGCGCATCTTCTCCGCGGTGCGGAGCGCCTGCTCGTGGTCGATGGTCTCGGCGGCCTTCTCGACCAGCGAGACGATGTCGCCCATGCCGAGGATGCGGTTGGCCACGCGCGCCGGGTGGAACTCCTCCAGCGCGTCGACCTTCTCGCCGACGCCGACGAGCTTGATCGGCTTGCCGGTGACGGCGCGCATGGAGAGCGCCGCGCCGCCGCGCGAATCGCCGTCCATGCGGGTGAGCACGATGCCGGTGACGCCGAGCCGTTGATCGAAGGCACGGGCCGTGTTCACCGCGTCCTGGCCGGTGAGCGCGTCGGCGACGAGCAGCACCTCGTGGGGCTTCGTCGCGGCCTTCACCTCGGCCGCCTCGGCCATCAGGCCCTCGTCGAGCGTGGTGCGGCCGGCGGTGTCGAGCATCACCACGTCGAAGCCGCCGAGGCGGGCCGCATCCATGGCGCGCCGGGCGATCTGCACCGCCGACTGGCCGGCGACGATGGGCAGGCTCTCGACCTCGACCTGCTTGGCGAGAACCGCGAGCTGCTCCATGGCGGCCGGGCGGCGGGTGTCGAGGGAGGCGAGCAGCACGCGGCGCTTGTCGCGGCCCGAGAGCCGGCGGGCGATCTTGGCTGTGGTGGTGGTCTTGCCCGAGCCCTGGAGGCCGACCATCAGGATGGCGACGGGCGCGGGCGCGTTGAGGTCGATCACCTCGGCATCGGTGCCGAGCATGGCGACGAGTTCGTCGTTGACGATCTTGACGACCATCTGCCCCGGCGTGACCGACTTGAGCACGACGGCGCCGACCGCCTTCTCGCGCACCTTGTCGGTGAAGCCGCGCACGACCTCGAGCGCCACGTCCGCCTCGAGCAGCGCCCGGCGCACCTCGCGCATGGCGGCGGTGACGTCGGCCTCGGTGAGCGCGCCGCGGCGCGTCAGGCCGGAGAGGATGCCCGACAGCTTGTCGGAAAGGCCCTCGAACATGCTCAGGCGATCCTGTCGGCGGTCACTGGAACAGCCCCGCCGTCTCGGCGCGGCGGCCCTGGAGCGCGTCCTCGAAGGCGGTGACGGCGCGGGCGAACTTGTCCCGGCAGTCGGGATTGCAGAAGCCGACCACGGCGCCGTTGTAGAGCGTCAGCGAATCCGCCGCGATCGGCTTGCCCGACCAGGGGCAGAGCTCGTTCACGGCGTCCTCGATCCTCAGCGTCCTCGTCGGTGTCTGCGTCACGGGGTATCCGGCCGGTTCGGACGCAATCGAGCCAACGCAGAACACGCCCGAGGGCGCAGACGCGCTGTCGGGCGTTGACCTCCGGCCTCGTGGGGCCGGTCGGCGTTCGGGTTGACGTCATGCGTCAGGGAGCGCGGCGTTTACGTCCGGGAGGCGGAAAAGTCAAACATTCCCGTCCTCGGGTTGCCACGGTTCGTTAAGCTTTACCCTTCGTTAAGCATAATCGTGTCGGATCGGGACGACCGCGAAGGACTTCCCCATGCCAGACGCCGCCCGCCAGTATCCGCTCGACGACACTGCGAGCCGCCAGGCCACGGCGCCGCTGCGCGACTGGCTCGCCCAGATCCGCGCGCAGGCCGCCGCCGTCCAGGCGCAGTCGGAGGAGCGGGAGCCTGCCTTCGAGCGGGCCGAGCGCGCCTCCTGGGCCCCCCGCTTGGTGCCGCCGCCGGCGGAACCCGTCGCCGAGGAGATCGCGGAGGCCGCCGCCGAGCCGGACGAGGCGGCGCGGGACATCTCCGAACTGATGGCCGAGAACATGCTGCTGAAGGCGCAGTTGCGCCTCGAGGGCGACCGTTACGCCGAGCTCCAGGCGATGATCGCCGAGGAGATCCGCGAGCTGCGCCGCCATGTCGAGGGCGAGATGGGGGAACTGGTCGGCATCCGTGAGGAACGCGACCTCTGGCGGGCGCGGGCCGAGGCGCTGGCCCAGCCGCTCTTCCAGGGGCGCTGATCCGCCCCCATTTCCGCACGATTTCGAGGGCCGCTCCCGCGCGTCGGGGGCGGCCTTCGTCGTGTCGCGGTCCCTGTTGACGCAAGCCCGGCGCCTCGGCCGGGACTTCGCCCGCCCGAGCCGAGCGCCCCTCCCCCGTCACCAGACGATGCGCAGGCCCGCATGCCCCTGGTGGCTAGTCGCGTTCGCCTGGACCTCGCCGCGATAGCCCACGAAGAGGCCGGTGGTCCGCGTGATCCAGGCGGTCACGTCCGCGTTGGCGAGGAAGCCGTCGCGCCCGGCGCGGGCGTCGCGCACCCGGAAGGGCTGATCGAGGAACGAGGCCCGCACGAGGGGCGATGATCCCATGACGTCGTGGGTCCAGCCGATCCGAAGGTCGGGACGGATGCGCAAGCCATCGGCCAGGGCGATCTCCATCCCGGCGGCGAGGCCGACGAGGGAGGTGGCCCGACCGAAGGTCTGTCCGGCGAAGGCGAGACCGAAGCCGCCCCCGCCCGTCTCGGCGAAGGCGGAGCGGTGCAGGTCGTTATAGGCGAAGGCCGCGAGCGGCTTGAGGCTCAGGACACCGCCCTCGGACGGGATGGCGAAGCGGTAGCCGATCTCGACCGAGGCGAGCGCGCCGAGGCCGTCGGAACGGCCGCGCGCGCTCAGCGGCGTGCCGAACGGGGCGAAGGCGCGCGAGGAGTCCATGGCGGCATAGGCGAGGCCGGCGGCGGCGTCGATTTCGAAGCCGCCCCGTTTCAGGCCGAGATAGGCGGCGCCGAGATAAGTGTCCGCGTCGCCCCGCACCCCGGCGGAGGCCACGTTCGAGCGCGCGTAGCCGAAGGCGCCGCCGACGAAGAGGCCGGGATCGATGGCCCGGTCGACGCCGAGCATCACGCCGCCGCCCTGCGCGCGCAGGCCGGGGCCGGAGGCATCGGCGCCGATGCGGAAGGCGTTTCCGAACCCGAGCCCCCAGGCCCCGGCCACGGCCGGTTCGGTTCCGGCGAGCGCGATGGCACCCGCCGGGCCGTCGCCGCCGGCATAGCGCGTTGTGGCGGCGAACGCGGTCGGCGGGATGTACAGGCCGGTCAAGCCCGTGGTCGCGGTGGCGAGGCTCGGCGCGAACAGGCTCTGGACGGGCGCGGCGCCGGAGCGCAGCGCCGACATCCGCTCGCCGAGCATGCCGGTGAAGCGGCGGGACGCATCGACGGCGGCCTGCGCGGTGGCGCTGCTGCCGGCCCCCGAGAGCTGGTCGAAGATCTGCGGCATCTGCGCCGGCGTCGCGCCGAACAGCGGATCGAACACGCTCAGCGCGCGGTCCGACAGGATGGCGCCGGGCTCCCCGCGGGCGCGGTCGAGGGCCCCGGCCAGAGCCCGCTGCCGCCCGGTGAGGGCCACGCCGTTGGCTTCGAGATTGGCATAGGCCGCCGGCGTCACGGCGCCGACGATGGCGGTGGACGAGTAGAGCACGTCGAGGCGCGAGGCGGCGGGCAGGCCCGTCATCCCGGTCTCGGAGACGACGGACAGGCTCTCGAAGCGGCCCTGCATCCGCGCCCCGTCCTCCGCGAGCACCACCGGGAACTTGGTGCCGATCGGGGCGAGCACGGTCTTGCCGTCGATGCCGACGAAATCGAACACCAGGGCGCCGGCCGCCGAGAAGGTGTGGCCCGCGCCCGTCACCACGGCGATGCTGTAGCCGACATAGCCGTCCGCCGCTTCCGAGCCGTCGATGACGGCGTGGAAGGTGGCCTCGCGCCCGAGCGTCAGGTTGCCGTGGACGACGAGGTCGCCGGAATTGCCCGAGCCGGGGCTGAGCACGCCCTGCACGTCGACATTGCCGAAGATATCGCCCTCGCCGCTGAGCATGGCGTCCCGCCCGATAGAGAGGCGGGGGGTGGCGAGCGTGCCGTCGATCTCGATGTCCACCGCCGAGGCGTCCACCGCGCCGGCCAGCGTGACGCGGCCGGCGACGACGAGCTCGCTGGCGGCGTCGGCCGGAGTGGTCGCGCTCCGGGTGCCGCGCACGGCCGGCGTGCCGGAGCCGGCCACCGTCAGCGAGCCCGCCGCCGTCGCCGGCGCGGACCAGAACTGCGTCTCGCCCGGCGCCACCGTGGCGGTGTTGGTGGCCGCCGTGGGGCTGAGCGTCGGCGCGGCCAGCGCCCGGTCGAGGCGCACCAGGCCGCGTCCGTAGATCTCGTCGATGCCCGGATCGCCGAGATCCTGCGCGGTGGCGAAGAGCAGGCGCACGACGTCCTGCGTCGAGTAGGTCGGGAAGGCCTGGAACAGCACCGCGAACACGCCGGTGACATGCGGCGCCGCCATCGAGGTGCCGGCGGTGTAGTGGTAGATCGCGCCCGGCGTCGGGCCGGTCACGATGTCGGTGCCGATGTTCGGATAGGCCGAGACGATGGAATCCGGCGCCGAGGCCGCGCCGCCGCCTGGCGCCGAGACGCACCAGTGGGCCGCCACGCCGCAGCGGTTCGAGTTGGGGGAGATCCTCAGCGTGGTGTCGAGATTCGTGACCGCGATGATGCTACCCGGCAGCCGGGCGAGATCGGAGAAATCGTAGTTCCGGCCCTCGTCGTCGTAGACGCCTGTCCGGGCGTTGGCGGGGCGGATATAGGGGAACACGGCGACGCCGGTCGGATTGCGGGCGACGGTCGGGTTGGTCTCGTAGTCGTTGCCGGCGGCGTAGACGAGCACCTTGCCCGCCGTCAGGGCCGACCGCACGGCGGCGATCTCGGCGTCCAGGTTGCCGGTCGTCCAGGTGCGGTCCGCGGCCGTGCTGCTCGGCCCGTAGCTGCCGTTGATCACGCGCACGTCCGGCAGGCTCGCGGCGTAGGCAAGCGCCGCGTCCGCGTCGAAGCCCCTGCCGACGCCCTTCAGGGCGACGATCTGCGCCTCGGGGGCGACGCCGAGCATGCCCGCCCCGTCGCGCGCGGCTGCGGCCGTGCCGGCCACATGCGTGCCGTGGCCGTCCGTGTCGATGATGGCGAGGGACTGGGTGCCGTTCGTGAGGAAGGCGCGGCTGCGCGTGTCGAGCCGGCCCTGGAACTCGGGATGCACCCTGGAGAAGCCGGCCGCCGGGTCGGTCCCGGCGAAGACCGCGTCGATGCCGCTGTCGATCACGGCGATGGTGATGCCGAGCCCGGTGAGCCCGTTCACGGGCGTGCCGCCCGGCGTCCGCGTCGCCGTCAGGGCGGCGGCCTGGCCGATCGCCCGGTTACCCCAGTTCGCGTTGAATTCGTAGAGCAGGTTCTGGTCGGTGCCCGCCGGCAAGCTCGGACGCTCGAAAGCAAAGCCGTAAGGATCGGATACGCCGGTCGGCGCTGTTCTTTGCTGGAAATACGAGAACGTCGTCAGATCCGGCGCCTGTTGGGCATAGCCGTGGCCGGCCGAGATCAACACTATTGCCGTCGATGCCAGAAGCCGAGCCGTCGTCCGCCCGATTGTGTTCATGATCCGCCGGCCCCCGCCGAGAGCTTGAATGCTCGCTTGCATACAAGCTCTTAGTGCAGCGAAATCGTCCCTCGATAGGGAGCACCGCCCGCCGGAAGCGGGCCGTGTTGCCGGATTTTGCCGATGATGTAATCCGGCAACATCATTGCCGGGGAGAAACCTTCGCCGAGTCTGCCGGCCGCGCCGGGGTTCCGGTCATCGGCAGGGAGCCGGGCTCTCGCGGGGACGGGCGCAGGAGCTTCCCGGATACGAGGCGGCCGCCGGCTTCGGGGAAGCCGGCGGCCGGGTCTCGCGGAAGAACCGTTGTCGCGAGAGGACAAACGTCGAGGATGCGACCTTTGCGACCCCTCATGGCGCGTCGCACGATCTCCGCACGGACCTGCTAGGCAGCGGCCAACGCGCTGAAAAGATTGACCACTGCCTCGCCCTTGCTCGGCATTGTCTGGTGACAATGAGACACTGGATCACCTCCTTTCGCTGATTGCTGGGACACCGAACCTAGGCATCCCGGCCCGGCTTGAAAAGCCCCGGCGCTGCGCCCTCTGGCCGCGCCCCGTCCGCCGCCGTATGACGGGCCTCCCGCCGCCGCTCCGATCCGGTCTTCGATGCTCGACACGCTGCGCGATCCCGCGCCCGCCGACGAGAACGCCCTCGATCCCGAGGCCATGCGCCAGCCCCTCGGCAACGCCTGGTACTGCGTCGGGCAGGCGGCGAGCTTGAAGCGCGACGCCCTGCGCGCGGTCGAGCTGAACGGCGAGCAGATCGTCGTCGGCCGCGATGCCTCCGGGGCGCTCTTCGCGCTGCGCGACCGCTGCCCCCATCGCGGCATGGCGCTCTCCAAGGGGCGCTTCGACGGGGCGGAGCTGATGTGCCCCTTCCACGGCTGGCGCTTCGGCACCGACGGCCGTTGCCGCGACGTGCCGACGCTCTCCTCCGCCGACGGCTCGGACTTCTCGCGCATCCAGGTCCAGCGCTTTCCCGTGTGCGAGAGCGCCGGCTTCGTCTGGGTGAACTCGCATGTCGGCCCCGCCGGCGGCGAGGTGCCCGACGTGCCGGCGCTGGATTTCGAGCCCCTCGGCGCGCTGGTGGTGGAACTGGAGGTGGAGGCCTCCTACGACCTCACCACGCTGAGCCTCGTCGATCCCGGACACGTCGCCTTCGTGCACGACACCTGGTGGTTCAGGCCCTCGAAGGAGCTGCGCGAGAAGGTCAAGACCTTCGCCCCCGTGCCGCACGGCTTCACCATGGCGAGCCATTCAACTACCACGAGCTCGCCGGTCTACAGGCTGCTCGGCGGGGTGCCGGAGGTCGAGATCGAGTTCCGGCTTCCGGGGGTGCGGCTGGAGCGGATCGTCGCGGGCGCGAAGCGGGTGGCGAACTACACCTTCGCCACGCCGATGACCGGCAACCGGACCCTGCTGACCAACGCGCTCTACTGGAACATCCCCGGCCTCAACCTGCTGAAGCCCGTGGCAAAGCCGCTGATGCGCCAGTTCCTGACCCAGGACCAGCAGGTGCTCCAGCACGCCCAGGCCGGGCTCGACCGCAAGCCCACCATGGTGCTGTTCGGCCAGAGCGACCTGCCCTCGCAATGGTATTTCCGCCTGAAGCGCGAGGCGCTCCAGGCCGCCCTCGACGGCAGGCCGTTCCGCAATCCGCTGCAACGGCAGGAACTGCGCTGGCGCTCGTGAGCATCCGCCCGTTGACCGGCGCGCCCGCGTCGCCATGTCAAGCTTCATGAAGTCAAGCTCCATGAAGTCTGGCCCCATGAAACGGCGAAGCCTCCTCTCTGTCGCGAGCGCGGCCACGGTGATGACGCTCGGCGGCGTCGGCTATGCCGCCCACCGGCGCGGGCGAAACCCGTATTACCGGGGCCCGGCGAGCGATCATTTCGACGGGGTGCGCTTCTTCCGGCCCTCGCAGGAGACGGACAAGGACCTGCTCGCGGTGGCCCGCTGGCAGCTCTCGCGCGGCGGCGAGGCCTGGCCGAAGCAGTGGCCGAGCCCCTTCCCCGCCGACGTTCCGCCGGAGCGCGTGGAGGGCCTGCGCGTCGTGCTGATCGGGCATGCGAGCTACCTGTTTCAGGTCGCGGGGCGCAACATCCTGGTCGATCCGGTCTTCTCCACCCGCGCCAGCCCCCTGGGCTTCGCCGGGCCGAAGCGCGTCAACCCGCCGGGCATCGCCCTCGCCGACCTTCCGCCCATCGACGCGGTGCTGATCACGCACAACCACTACGACCATCTCGACGGGCCGAGCATGGCGCGGCTCTGGCAGGAGCACGAGCCCAGGATCGTGGCGCCGCTCGGCAACGACGCCATCCTGCGCGCCTATGACGGCACCATGCGGGTGGAGACCTGCGACTGGGGCGGCAGCGTCGATCTCGGTGGCGGGATCACCGTGCATTGCGTGCCCGCGAACCACTGGTCGGCACGCGGCGTCAACGACCGGCGCATGGCCCTGTGGTGCGCCTTCGTGCTGACCTCGCCGTCCGGCGTGCACTATCATGTCGGCGATACCGGGTTCGGCGACGGCAGCCTCTTCCGCGAGATCCGCGCCCGGTTCGGGCCGCCGCGTCTCGCGACGCTGCCCATCGGCGCCTACGAGCCGCGCTGGTTCATGAAGGCGCAGCACATGAACCCGGCGGATGCCGTCGCGGCGTTCGGGCTCCTCGGCGCCGATCGGGCGCTCGGCCACCACTGGGGCACCTTCCGCCTCACCGACGAAGGCATCGAGCGCCCCGCCGAGGCGCTGGCCGCCGCGCTCGAGGAGGCCGCCATCCCGCCCGACCGCTTCCTCGCGATGCGGCCGGGGCAGGTCTGGGAGGCGGGGGCCGCTTCGTAAAAGCCCTACGCCGCGAGGGGCGCCCGGCCGTAATTGGCCGCGTAGGCGTTCTCCACCGCCGGGATGATCTCGACGATCGCGAAATAGCGGTCCCAGAACGGGGTCTCGCGCAGCTCCTCCACCAGCAGCTCGTAGGCGTGGTGGCTCACCGCGTCCCAGAGCCAGACGTCGGTGACGCGGGCCGTGTAGAACTCGGCGTCGTAGAACCTGAGCGTCACCTGTCCGGCATGCCGGCGCAGGATCGGCTCGAACTGTTCGCGCAGCTTGGCGAAACGCGTGTCGATGTCGAAGCCGAGCCATTCCGGCGAGGTCTTGACCAGCATGAAGACCGTGAGCGTGACGGCCTGGGCCGGGGCGGGTGCGGGATCGTGTGTCATGAGGACTTGCCTTCCTTGAGAGGAGAGCCACAAAATGCGAGTGATCGCTCGCATCTCAAACTCGCATCCGCTCGGGATCGTCCGTTGCCCCACAGCCTGCTCAAGCCCCGGAAAAGGCCCAGACAATCCCGTTCCGCCGAGACGGTGGCCGTGCTCGTGGAGGCGGCGGCTCGCGTTCTGGAGGAGCGGGGATTGGCGGGCTACACCACCAACGCCGTGGCCGAGCGGGCCGGGACGAGCGTCGGTTCGCTCTACCAGTACTTTCCCGGCAAGGACGCCCTGACGGCGGCGCTCATCGAGCGCGAGACGGCCGTCCTCCTGGCCGATGTCGGGAGCGCGGCCGGCGCGCCGGACCCGCGGGACGGACTGGCGCTGTTCATTGCCGCCGCCGTGGGTCATCAGATGCGGCGGCCGTCCCTGGCGCGCCTGCTCGATTTCGAGGAGGTCCGATTGCCCCTCGGCGACGAGGTGGCGGGGGTGTCGCGGACCATCGTCGCCAGCATCTCGGCCTTGGTCGCGCGCCTGCCCGGCACGGCGCTCGCGGATCCCGACGAGGCCGCCGCCGACATTCTCGCCATGGTCAAGGGCATGGTGGACGCGGCCGGGGAGCGTGGCGAGACGGCCTCGGCAGGGCTCGATGCGCGGGTAAGGCGCGCCGTCTTCGGCTATCTCGGCCTCGCCCGCGCGGAGATGGCCTGAGAGAGGCCCAGAAGGACCTGGAGTCCGCGCGCCCTCACGGGGAGCGGGCGGCCATCGACGTCTTGGCGGCCTTCAAGGGAGCGGAGCTGATGGCCATCGGGCCGTCGAAGGGGCGCTCGTGCAGCGCGATGACGCCGAGGGTGACGACCACGGCGAGCGAGAAGATCAGCATCGTCGTCGCCTGTGCCCTGGGCTTTTCCATATGCACCAGCGCGAGCCCGACCAGCGTCAGGCCGGCGAGCACGAGCAGGTTGAGCCATTTCGACTGGTCGCTCTGGGTGTCGCTGAGCGCCAGCCGCTCGCCGCGCGCGTTGCGCAGCGCCACCACCGCGTTCAGCAGCGCCGCATGGGCCGCCGCCCCCGATGCGGTCTCGTGGCTCGGGTCGGCGACGAGGCGCATCAGGGTACTGAGCGCCAGGCCGGCGCGGGGCGAGGAGTCCCCGTCCATCATCCTCGGCCATTCGTCCTCGATCAGCGCATCCACGTAGGCGATGAGGGCGCCCCGGATATCGGCCATGTCGGAGACCGTGGCGATGCTCAGGTCGTGCACGGCCACGATGTTGGCCCGCTCCGTCTGCACCGTCCGGGCGGCGGAGCGCTGGCGCTCCCAGGCGTCGTTGGCGACGAAGCCGGTGAGCAGCGCCAGCAGCACCGAGATCGAGGAGAAATACGGGGCGACCACCCCGGCGCTCACGCCGAGCAGGGCCTGGCGCGTCGGACGCAGGTTCGAGACGAGACAGATCAGCCCGACGAGCCCCAGGAACAGGGCCGCGAGCGTCGCGAAGATCAGCCACACCGGCAGATCGAGCCAGAGCCCCAGCAGCATCGCCCCAAAGAATCCCGCGCGGAGGACAACCGGGGCGGGACTATCGCCGGCATCGGCTACGGAAGCGTGAATCCGGCCGCCGGCTCGCGGTCCGCGCGTTGACCGCTCCCGTATCGGCGCGCCATCAGGGGGACATGACCGGCCCCGACCGGCCCTGGCGGGCCACCATTCTCACGCTCTATCCCGAGATGTTCCCCGGACCGCTCGGCCTCTCCCTCTCGGGCGATGCCCTGGCGCGGGGAGCCTGGAGCCTGGAGCCCCGTAACATCCGCGACCACGGGATCGGCCGCCATCGCAGCGTCGACGACACCCCGGCGGGCGGGGGCGCCGGCATGGTGCTGCGCTGCGACGTCCTCGCCGCCGCAATCGACGCCGCGACGCTTGCGGACGACGCCCGCCCCCGCCTGCTGATGTCCCCGCGCGGAAGACCGCTGACGCAGGCGCGGGTGCGGGCGCTCGCCGAGGGCCCCGGAGCGGTGATCGTCTGCGGCCGCTTCGAGGGCGTGGACGAGCGCGTCATCGCGGGGCGCGCGCTGGAGGAGGTCTCGATCGGCGACTACGTGCTCTCCGGCGGCGAGATCGCGGCGATGGTGCTGCTCGACGCCTGCGTGCGGCTCCTGCCCGGCACCATGGGCAAGGAAGCCTCCGGCCGGGACGAGAGCTTCGAGGGCGGCCGGCTGGAATATCCGCACTATACCCGGCCGCGCGAGTGGGAAGGGCACGCCATCCCCGAGGTGCTCACCGGGGGCAACCATGGCGCCATCGAACGCTGGCGGCGGGAGCGCTCCGACGCGATCACCCGCGAGCGCCGGCCGGACCTGATCGTCGGCGGCGGCGAGGGCTGAGACCCGGAGCGCGTCGGGTCCATCGCCGCGACGGCCCGAGCGACGAGACGGCAAGTATTCGCGCCCTTCACGGCCGATGCCGGTTCATGGTCGTTGGGGGGCGAGGCACCCCTCCCGATCGTCGCAGAGTCCAGGGCCGGGCAACCCATGACTCCAGGGTCGAGGCGAGCGCCGGATGGACGATCCTCGAATCCGAGCGGCGTCCCGACAGGGGGACGGCCATCGGATCGCGACCGATGCGAACGCGGCGAAGGATGCATCGCCGTGCTGTTCACGGGCGTGGAAACAGATTTCGATTTGTTTCCGCGATGCGAATGCGTCGATCATCTTTTGCGCAGATTTCCATTTGTGGGTGATAACTATGCAACCTATAGTTGGTAGAGTAGAATTAAATATTTATTAGCGACGATGTCTCATTCTGCCGGCGAATTTTCTTTGGCAGTGGAACTCTCTCATGCGCTCGATCCGCTCCCGCTTGCTCGTCGCCCTCGCCAGCCTGTTCGCGGCAGTCGTCCTGATGGCCGGCGTCGGATGGTATGCGTCGAGCGTCGCCAATCAGGGATTGGACACGATCTACGCCGACCGGGTCGTGCCGCTCCGCGATCTGAAGATCATCGCCGACATGTACGCGGTCAACATCGTCGATACGGCGCACAAGGTGCGTAACGGCATGATGCCGTGGCCGAAGGGCTCCGAGTCGGTGGCCGAGGCGGAGAAGACGATCAAGCAGAAGTGGTCCGACTATGCGGCCACGCAGATGAGCGGTCAGGAAAAGCGGCTCGCGGACGCGGCGAAAGCCTCGATGAAGGCCGCCGATGCGGGCGTCATCGAACTATTGACCATCCTCAAGGGCAACGACCAGGCGGCGCTCGACCGGTTCGTGGTCGCGCGTCTGTATCAGGTCATCGATCCGGTCAGCGAAGGCATCGGCAAGCTCGTCGATCTTCAGATCGACGAAGCGCAGAGCGTTCATCTGCTCACCTCGGAAGCCTACGCGACGGCCACGAAGATCGGCGTGTGCGCGCTCCTGCTGAGCGCTCTCGCGGCCTGCTTCGCGTTGGCGACGACCCTGCGGGGCGTGCTCGCTCCGCTCTCGGCCATCACCGGGACGATGCGGACCCTGGCCGCCGGCGACGTCGGCGGGTCCGTTCCCCATATCGGCCGCCGCGACGAGATCGGCGGCATGGCCGCCTCCGTCCAGGTCTTCAAGGAGAACCTCATCCGCTCCCGCCAGCTGGAGGAGGAGACGGCCCTCGCCCGCGCCTCGGCGGAGGAGCAGCGCAAGGCCGGCATGCGCCAGATGGCCGACGGTTTCGAGGCCGCCGTGAGCGGGGTCATCGGGATCGTGGCGTCGGCCGCCACCGAGTTGCAGGCGACCGCGCGCGGCATGTCCGAGATGGCGACCGAGACCGCGACGCAGTCGACGACCGTCGCCAGCGCCGCCGAGGAGGCCGCGACCAACGTCCAGACCGTCGCCGCCGCCGCCGAGGAGCTCGGCGTCTCCGTGCAGGAGATCGACCGCCAGGTCTCGGGCTCGTCCACCCTCGCGCAGCAGGCGGAGAACGCCGCCGCCCAGACGACGCAGCTCGTCACCGCGCTCAGCCTGTCGGCCGAGCAGATCGGCACGATGGTCGGGCTGATCTCGAACATCGCGGGGCAGACCAACCTGCTCGCGCTCAACGCCACCATCGAGGCGGCCCGTGCCGGCGAAGCGGGGCGGGGCTTCGCGGTGGTGGCCTCGGAGGTCAAGGAGCTCGCCACTCAGACGGCGCAGGCCACCGACGAGATCGGCCGTCAGATCGGGCAGATCCAGACCGTGACCGGCCAGGCCGTCGATGCGATCAAGGGCATCACCAGCCGCATTCAGGAGATCAACGCGGTCGCCGGCGGCATCGCCGCGTCGGTGGAGCAGCAGGGAGCCGCGACGCAGGAGATCGTGCGCAACGTGGCGCAGGCCGCGACGGGCACCACGGAGGTGACGGGCAACATCATGAGCGTGGCGCGCGTCGCCGAGGAGACCGGGGCGGCGGCCACACAGGTGCTCGGCGCGGCCTCCGAGCTGTCGCGCCAGTCCGAGCATCTCTCGGCCGAGGTGACGCGCTTCCTCGCCACCGTCCGCGCTGCGTGATCTGCACCTCGAAGGGGCCCGGAAGCGCGCGCGGCCGGGCCTCTCTTGTGGAGGCGCCGCGTGAACCGCGGCGGGAGGCCGGGCTGCGGTCTCCTCAAGCCGGCTCGGCGTCGATGACCGGGCCGCCGATGTCGAGGAAAAGCTCGTCCGCGCAGATGGGCTCCTCCTCCGCCCGGTGCCGGCGCCGCAGCGCCCCCGGCGCCATGCAGACCAGGACGAGGAACAGGATTACCCAGGCGATCCCGATGAGCCCGTGTTCGGAAAGCATGACGCGATACGCCTTCTACGCAGCACAAGACGCCAGGGTGGGCGATTAAGCTTAAGGTTGTCTTGCCGGGCGTGTTCCTAGCATGCGTTGCGCGATGGCCACTTGCCAACGGAGCGAAATGCGGTCATTGCCGCCGGCGGGACACCTCCCCCCAACGGGAGGCGCCCATCTGTAAGGATGGATTGCAATGATGAGCCTGCCCACCGCGCGCCCGCGCGCGAATACCTTTTCGTCCGGCCCCTGCGCGAAGCGCCCCGGATGGACCCCCGATGCCCTCTCCGATGCCGCCCTCGGCCGCTCCCACCGCTCCGCGCTGGGCAAGGCGAAGCTGAAGCAGGCCATCGACGAGACCCGCAGGCTGCTGCGCGTCCCGGCCGATTACCGCATCGGCATCGTTCCCGCCTCCGATACCGGCGCCGTCGAGATGGCCATGTGGACCATGCTCGGCCCGAAGACCGTCGAGGTCGCCGCCTGGGAAGCCTTCGGCAAGGAGTGGGTCACGGACGCGCTCAAGGAGCTGAAGATCGCGCCGCGCGTCCACCAGACGCCCTACGGCGTGCTGCCCGACCTCTCGGCCATCGACACCAAGCACAACGACGTCGTCTTCACCTGGAACGGCACCGCCGCCGGCGTGCGCGTCCCGAACGGCGACTGGATCGCGGACGACCGCGAGGGCCTGACCATCTGCGACGCGACCTCGGCCGCCTTCGCGATGCCCCTGCCCTTCGACAAGCTCGATGTCGTCACCTTCTCCTGGCAGAAGGTGATGGGCGGCGAGGCCGCGCACGGCATGCTGATCCTGTCGCCGCGCGCCGTCGCCCGGCTCGAGAGCCATGTGCCGGCCTGGCCGATCCCGAAGGTCTTCCGCCTCACCAAGGGCGGCAAGCTCATCGAGGGCATCTTCAAGGGCGATACCATCAACACGCCCTCGATGCTGGCGGTCGAGGACTATCTCGATACCCTGCGCTGGGCCGAGGGGCTCGGCGGCCTCGACGCGCTGATCGCGCGGGCGGACGCCAACGCCAAGGTCATCCACGACTGGGTGGCGCGCACCCCCTGGATCGGCAACCTCGCCGTCGATCCGGCCACGGAGTCGACCACGGGCGTCTGCCTCGCGATCACCGATCCCGACGTGCTCGCCAAGGGCGATGCGGTCGTCGCGGCGGTCGCCAAGGGCATCGCCGACCGGCTTGAGCGGGAGGGCGTGGCGCTCGACATCGGCGCCTATCGCGATGCGCCTCCCGGCCTGCGGATCTGGTGCGGCGGCACCGTCGAGCGCTCCGATCTCGAGGCGCTGATGCCGTGGCTCGACTGGGCCTTCGCCGAGGAAAAGGCCGCGCTGGCAAAGGCCGCGTAGCTCCATGGCGCACCTTCTCCCCTCGGCGGGAGAAGGTGGCCCGCGAAGCGGGTCGGATGAGGGGAACGCCCTGTCCGGACCCGTCGCTCCCCTCTCCCGACCCTCGCTGACGCGAGGCCCACCCTCTCCCGCAGAGGGGAGAGGGCACGCGCCCGCACGTCCTCAATCATCAATCTTCTCCTTTCCTCACGAGCCGGAGGCCATCATGCCCGCTCCAAAAGTTCTCATTTCCGACGCCCTCTCCGAAGCCGCCGTCCAGATCTTCCGCGATCGCGGGATCGAGGTCGATTTCCGACCCGAGCTCGGCAAGGACAAGGAGGCGCTCGCCTCCGTCATCGGCCAATACGACGGTCTGGCCATCCGCTCCGCCACCAAGGCCACCGCGAAGCTCCTGGCCGAGGCCGGTAAGCTCAAGGTGATCGGCCGCGCCGGCATCGGCGTCGACAATGTCGACGTGCCGGCCGCCACCGCGAAGGGCGTGATCGTGATGAACACGCCCTTCGGCAACTCCATCACCACCGCCGAGCACGCCGTGGCCCTGATGCTGGCGCTCGCCCGCCAGATCCCGCAGGCCGACGCCTCCACGCAGGCCGGCAAGTGGGAGAAGAACCGCTTCATGGGCGTCGAGCTGACGGACAAGACGCTGGGGGTCATCGGCTGCGGCAATATCGGCGCCATCGTCGCCGACCGCGCCATCGGGCTGAAGCTCAAGGTCGTCGCCTACGACCCCTACCTGACCCCGGAGCGGGCCGTCGAGATCGGTGTCGAGAAGGTCGAGCTCGACCAGCTCCTCACGCGCGCCGACGTCATCACCCTGCACGTCCCGATGACGGACAAGACCCGCAACATCCTCTCGGCCGAGAACCTCGCCAAGGCGAAGCCCGGCGTGCGCATCGTCAATTGCGCGCGCGGCGGCCTCGTCGATGAGACGGCGCTGCGCGCGGCCCTCGATTCGGGCCATGTGGCCGGGGCCGCCTTCGACGTGTTCGTCACCGAGCCCGCCACCGAGAACCCGCTCTTCGGCCATCCGAACGTGATCTGCACGCCCCATCTCGGCGCCTCGACCAACGAGGCGCAGGAGAACGTGGCGCTCCAGGTCGCCGAGCAGATGTCCGATTACCTGCTCTCCGGCGCCATCTCGAACGCGGTGAACTTCCCCTCGATCTCCGCCGAGGAGGCCCCCCGCCTCAAGCCCTACGTGGAGCTCGCGGAGAAGCTCGGCTCCTTCCTCGGCCAGCTCACCGAGGCGCCGATCAAGGGCATCCGCATCACCTACGAAGGGGCGGTCGCGGACATGAACACCCGCGCGCTGACCTCGGCCGCCGTCACCGGCGTGCTGCGGCCGATCCTTCAGGACGTGAACATGGTCTCGGCCCCGGCCATCGCCCGTGAGCGCGGCATCGTGATCGAGGAGGCGCGCCGCGAGGGCGGCGAGAGCGACTTCGAATCCGTGGTGCGCATCACCGTCGACGCCCAGGACATGCCGCGCGACGCCGCCGGCACCGTCTTCCACGACGGCAAGCCGCGCGTCATCGAGATCCGCAGCATCGCCATCGACGCGGCCTTCGCCCCGCACATGCTCTACGTGCGCAACCACGACAAGCCCGGTTTCATCGGGCGCTTCGGCAGCGTGCTCGGCGATGCCGGCGTCAATGTCGCGACGTTCAACCTCGGCCGCGAGCGCGAGGGCGGCAACGCCATCGCCTTCGTCGCCGTGGACGCCAAGCTGAACGAGGAGACCCTCGCGCAGATCGCCGCGATCCCGCAGGTCAAGCGCGTGCGCGCCGTGGCGTTCTAAAATCGTTGCACAGGAAGCGAAGGTCGGCGATCCTGCCGGCCTTCGAGGATCATCCATGCTTCGTCACGCCGTCATCCGCTGTGCCTGGGACGACGAGGCCGGCGTCTGGTTCGTTCAGGAATCGGACGTTCCGGGTCTCATCACCGAGGCCGAGACCCTCGACGCACTGCGAAAGAAGCTTCCGGGCCTGATTCAGGATCTGCTCGACGTTGAAGCGACGGCCGAGATCGAGGTGGATCTGATTGCCTATGCGCATGACCGGGTCCGCGTCGAGGCGGCATGAGCCGGTGAAGCACGGGGCACAAGACAGTAAAGATTTCTTTGACAGGACGACCGTAATTTGCGTTTCGGCTTGCTCGGCCAGCGATTCGCAAAAGGCTTAAAACGTGACCGACTTCACGCCGGAGCTGAAGCGCCTGCTGCGCCGGAACGGGTTCGCGTTCTGGCGCAGCGGTCGGGGCGATCACGAGATCTGGCGCCATGACGGCAGCGGCCGGAAAGTCGTCGTCGACAACGCCATCAAGTCGCGTCACACGGCGAACGGCGTCCTCAAGCAGGCCGGATTGCCGAAGGCCTTCTGAACGCTTTCCGCCGAAGCAGGGATAGATTCCGCTTGGGAGGAGGCGCCAAGCAATAGCCTGGAGCCGTGATCCGAACCGGCAGGATCGGGCGCGACTCCAAGCGCATGTCGCGTGGCCGCCTCGTCAGGCGAGCGTGTCCAGCTTCCCGTGATGCTCGGCCAGCAGGTAGTAGAAGGTCAGCCGCGATTTCGAGCGGCTGGCCTTCATCGTTTCGCAGACGCTCTTGATCGACGCGTCGAGATCGCCGCCGGAGAGGCCGAGCTTCTTCTCGAGGAAGTTCTTGCGCACGGTCTCGAGCTCCTCCTTGTCGGAGCAGGCGACGTAGCGCGAATCGGGCTTCGACAGGACGAGCCGGTAGGTCTTCTCGAGACCGGCCAGGGCCGCCTCGTTGACCGGAGCCTTGGCGTATTTCTTAACGTCCTCGAGATGGTCGCTCATGGGCTTCTCGTCCCTCGTCCCGGCGTCCGACTCGTCCCCGCGCTGCCGGATCGCGCGGGGCGGAAACGGCCGAGGGCCGGCGGCGGCAACGCGGCGCCACCCGCCGAGGTTGGCACAGCCGCGCGTTCACTTCCACACACTTTCCGCTCTTCGGGCCGGCCGCGTCGCGAACGAAAAAGGCCCCGGATCGCTCCGGGGCCCTCGTCCGTTCCACGCCTTGTGGGCGGGAAGCGTCTTACTTGAAGAGGTTCAGCAGGCCGCCGGGCTCGGCATAGACGCCGGGGGCCGCGGTGGAGGTCTGCCACTTGATGGTGCCGATGAAGGCATCGCCGCACCAGCGCGAGGTGCCGCCGTTGATGTTGCCGCGGAAATCGCCGGTCAGCGCGAAGCACTGGCGGGCATTGAGGTCCGTGGTGTGGAAGCGGACGTCGAGGGAGAGGTTCTTGTAGGCCCAGGTCAGACCGACATTGCCGTAGTTGTAGGACGGCAGGTCGAAGGAGGTGAACCGCCCGATGGCCGGGTCGAAGCCGGTGGCCGAGGTCTTGGCGGCGCCGAGGAAGTAGTGGCCGCCCTCGCCCGAGAAGGTGAAGCCGCCCGAGGCCCATTCCGGCAGGAACGGGAAGACCGTCGCCGGGATCGTGTAGGCGAGCGTGCCGGAGGTGTAGGTGCCGTTCGTGTGCTGGCCCAGGTAGTTCGGGGCGTAGAAGACGTTGGCGCCGATGGCGAGCTCGGGGGTCGCCTGGTAGAGCGCCTTGCCGGCGTACTCGATGAAGTCGGTGTTGCGGGTGGTCAGGAAGCCGCCGCCGTTGGTGAACAGGCGCTGCTCGTTGGGGTAGAAGTAATAGATCACGCCGAGGTCGAAGGAGAGCTTGTCGAAGGTCGGCCGGATACCGGCGACGAGATCGAACTCCATGTCGGGGCGCGTGGGGAGACGCGTCTGCCAGGTGTAGAAGCCGGCATAGGCGAAGTTGTTGAAGAACTGCGTCTCGAAGAAGGTCTGGTAGCTGCCCTGCAGGTTCGACTGCGACACGCCGCGGAAGTTATAGTCCGTCGCGTAGGCCGAGTAGAACGCGAAGCCGATCAGCGGATCGGGCGCCTTGGCCTCGACCGGCATCACCTTCGGCACCGGCATGTCGGCGGCGGACGCCGTGCCGATCTGCGCCTGTCCGAGGCAGAGACACGTGGCGAGAGACGCCGCGACGCCCCGCAGAGACAGTTTGAAAGTCATGATGAGCAGCCCCTTGTTTTGTATGACACCAAGGTGCCGAAAGCGCCGATGCACCGCAAAACCAAGTTTCGGGCAATTGCCTAGTTTGAAGGCATTCGGCTCCTCGCGGCCGAGTTGCATCGGCGATGTTGCGGTAGTGCCACATTGTTGCCGCGGTGCCGTATGCTTGCCGGCGACGTTTCGCGGCCGGTCGACAACCTTTCGTTAACCTCCGCCCGAACAACCGGGCTGCCATGCCCGTCAGGCGCGAATCACGAAAAAGCCCCGGTCGTTGGACCGGGGCCTTCGGGAGGTTTGCCGTCGCGCCTTGCGGCCCGGCGTTCGAGGAGCAGGCAGGCGGAGCCTTCGCCCCGCCCGCCGACCGAGCGATCGCTCAGTAGTTGTAGGCCCGCTCGCCGTGATCGGCGATGTCGAGACCCTCGCGCTCTTCCTCCTGCGTGACGCGCAGGCCGATGGTGAAGTCGACGAGCTTGTAGAGGATCGCCGAGCCGATACCCGACCACAGGATCGTCAGGCCGACGGCCCACCCTTGCGCCGTGAGCTGGGTCACGAGGTCGTAGGAACCGACGACGAGTTCGCCCGGCTTCGTGGTGTAGTCGGGGATGCCGACGCCGCCGAGCGCGGGGTTCACCAGGATGCCGGTGGCGAAGGCGCCGATGATGCCGCCGATGCAGTGGACGCCGAAGACGTCCAGCGAGTCGTCGTAACCGAGGGCGTTCTTCACGCTGGAGCACATGATGAAGCAGGCCGCGCCGGCGACGAGGCCGAGCACGATGGAGCCCATCGGGCCGGCGAAGCCCGAGGCCGGGGTGATCGCCACCAGGCCGGCGACGGCGCCCGAGAGCATGCCGAGCAGCGACGGCTTGCCCTTCATGGCCCACTCCACGAACAGCCAGGAGACGGCGGCGGCGGCGGTGGCGACGAAGGTGTTGATCATCACCAGCGCCGTGGTGCCGTTCGACTCGAGGTTCGAGCCGGCGTTGAAGCCGAACCAGCCGACCCAGAGCAGCGAGGCGCCGATCGTGGTCATGGTCAGCGAGTGCGGGGCGAGCAGGTCGCGGCCGTAGCCGATGCGCTTGCCGAGGATCAGGCAGCCGACGAAGCCGGCGATGCCCGCGTTGATATGCACCACGGTGCCGCCGGCGAAGTCGAGGGCGCCCTTCTTGAAGAGGAAGCCGGCATCGGCGTTGACGGCGTCGAGCGCGTCCTGGGCGGCCTTCTTGGACGCCTCGTCCGTCGCGGCGGCGAGCGCCTTGGCGGCGGCGGCGACGACGTCGGGCCCGCCCCAGTACCAGACCATGTGCGCCATCGGGAAGTAGATGAACGTCGTCCAGAGGACGATGAACACGATCAGCGCCGAGAACTTCATCCGCTCGGCGAAGGCGCCGACGATGAGGCCGGGGGTGATCATCGCGAAGGTCATCTGGAAGGCGATGTAGACGTATTCCGGGATGACGACGCCGTTCGAGAACGTCGCGGCCACGGAATTCGGATCGACGCCCTTCAGGAAGGCCTTGGAGAAGCCGCCCACGAAGTCGTTGAGGCCGGCGCCGTTGGTGAAGGCGAGGCTGTAGCCGTAGCAGACCCACATCAGGCAGACGATGCAGGCGATGGCGAAGACCTGGGTCAGGACCGAGAGCATGTTCTTGGTGCGGACGAGGCCGCCGTAGAACAGGGCCAGGCCCGGCACGGTCATGAGCAGCACGAGGACGCTGGAGATCAGCATCCAGGTGGTGTCACCCTTGTTCGGCACGGGCGCGGCGGCGGCCGCGGCAGCAGGAGCCGCCGCCGCTTCGGGCGTCGGGGTCTGCGCGAGGGACGGCTCGACGAGGAGAAGGGCCAGCGCCGCTCCCCCCAGCCCGAGCGCGAGAACGTTTCGAAGTTTCATGGACACGAGACTCCCGGTCGCGATGCAGTTGTGTTCGTTGGGAAAAAAGGGATCTGCGGGCGCGCGCGGCGCCGCGCGGGCGCGCCCTTAGAGCGCGTCGGCGTCGGTCTCGCCGGTGCGGATGCGGACCGCCTTCTCCAGCGGCATGACGAAGATCTTGCCGTCGCCGATCTGGCCGGTGCGGGCCGCGGCCGCGATGGCGTCGATGACGCTGCTGGTGAGATCGGCGGAGACCGCGACCTCGATCTTCAGCTTCGGCAGGAAGCTCACGGCGTATTCGGCGCCGCGGTAGATCTCCGTATGGCCCTTCTGACGGCCGTAACCCTTGACCTCGGTCACCGTCAGGCCGTGGACGCCGATGCCGGTCAAGGCGTCGCGCACCTCCTCCAGCTTGAACGGCTTGATGATGGCCATCACGATTTTCATGGGCGGCGCCCCCTTGTTTCAATGGGATCCGGTTGCCGGTGCCGCCTTGATCGCCGCGTGCCGGTCCGGATGTGCCCGCGGGGATCGGGATGACCCCGCGTTCGCACGGCTTTTATTCAAGGACTATGCCAGGGCATCGAAACGGGAACTTTTTCGCAAGTTGTTAACTTGCCTACGGATTGGCGCTTTGGCGCCGATCCGGTGGGCAGCTTTGCAATAAAAGATGCCCACTAAATAAACATTTCGCTGAAATTGGCGACAATCACGGTGTCGCGCTGGAGGCAGCGCGCCGATCCGTCACTCGGACTCGCCGCGCGGACGGACGAGCCCCTCCTGCGCCACCGAGGCGAGCAGCGTGCCGTCCGACGCGAAGATCCGGCCCCGCGCGAAGCCCCTGGCGCCCCCGGCATTGGGGCTGTCCTGCGCGTAGAGCATCCAGTCGTCCGCCCGGCCCGGCCGGTGGAACCAGAGGGCGTGATCGAGGCTCGCGGACTGGATGTCGGCATCGAACACGGTGCGGCCATGGGGGATGAGGGTCGCGTCGAGGAGCGTCATGTCGGAGGCGTAGGCGAGCACGGCCTGGTGAAGGGCGGGATCGTCCGGCAGGGACGAGGCCGCGCGGAACCAGACGTCGCAGCGGGGCTCGCGGGGCTTGCGGTCGAGATAGCGCTTCAGGGAGACGGGCTTCAGCTCGATCGGCCGCTCGCGCGCGAAATAGCCGGCGACGGGGGCCGGAATGCCGCTGCCGCCGGCGGCGACCAGCGCGCGGATGTCGGGCAGCGTCTCCGGCCGGGGCGCGTCGGGCATGGCGTCGGCGTGCTCGTATCCGGGCTCGACGTCCTGATAGGAGATCGACATGGCGAAGATCGCCCGACCATGCTGGATCGCCTTCACCCGCCGCGTGGTGAAGCTGCGACCGTCGCGGATACGCTCGACCTCGTAGACGATCGGCGTCTTCGGATCGCCTCCGAGCAGGAAATAGGCGTGGAGGGAGTGCGCCGGCCGGGTGCTCGGCACGGTGCGCGTGGCCGCCACCAGCGCCTGCGCGACCACCTGCCCGCCGAAGACGCGCGGCCAGCCCCAATCCGGGCTGAAGCCTCGGAACAGGTCCACCTCCAGGCGCTCGAGATCGAGCAGGGAGAGAAGTTCTGCGACGATTCCCGTCATGCTGGCGGCCTTGCTCCCGACGAGCCCCCTCGCCTTCGGATGCGGGGGAGATAGATCAGTTCGGCCGCCCGGCGCCAGCGCCGCACCCGCCCCGCGTTGTGCGCCCGGCGAGAGGATGCCACACCGGAACCGGGCGAAGGATGGAACAGGCGAGATGACGGCATCCGGATCGGCGGCGCGCAGCGGCACCCGTCACGTCGTCGTCGCCGGGGCGGGCATCGCCGGCCTCGTCCTCGCCCTGGCGCTCAAAGGGGCCTGCGGGGCGGCCCTGGCCGTGACGGTCTGCGATCCGGGACTGGCCGAAGGCGCCGCCCGCCAGCGCGGCCGCGCCTATGCCGTCGCCGCCGGCGGCCGCCTGATGCTCGAGCGGCTCGGTATCTGGGAGCGCATCCTCCACGCGGCGGAGCCGATCACCGAGATGGTGGTCAGCGACAGCCGGGTCGCCGATCCGGTGCGCCCGGTCTTCCTGACCTTCGCCGAGCCGGACGCGGACGCTTCCGAGGGGACCTTCGCCCACATGGTCGAGGCGGCGCCGCTGACCGAGGCGCTGCTGGCGGCCTGCCGGACGGAGGGCGTCGCTCTCGTCCGGGCAGGCGTCGTGTCGGCGAAGCCGAGCGGGACCGGCATCGCCGCCGTCCTGTCCGACGGCCGGGAGCTGCGGGTCTCCCTCGTCGTGGCGGCGGACGGCGCGCGCTCGCGGCTGCGCGAGGCGGCGGGGATCGGGTTCGTCGGCTGGTCCTATCCGCAGAGCGGCATCGTCGCGACCATCGGCCACGCCCGCCCCCATGGCGGCCGGGCGATGGAGCATTTCCTGCCGAGCGGCCCCTTCGCGATCCTGCCCCTGCCCGATGGCGGCGTGCTCGGCCACCGCTCGTCCATCGTCTGGACGGAGCGCAAGGCCGATATCCCGGCCCTCCTCGGCGGCAGCGCGCGCGAGACCCTGGCCGAGATCGAGCGCCGCTTCACCCCGAGCCTCGGGCGCCTGGTGCTGGAGGACGGCCCGAGCGCCCATCCCCTCGCCTTCGGGATCGCGCGCCGCTTCCGCTCGGAGCGGTTGGCGCTCCTGGGAGACGCGGCCCATGTCATCCATCCGCTCGCCGGACAGGGCCTGAATCTCGGGCTGGCCGGGGCGGCCGCCCTGGCGGAGGCCGTGACGGACGCCCTCCGCCTCGGCCTCGATCCGGGCTCGGAGGACGTTCTGGCGGCCTACGAGCGCAGCCGCCGCTTCGACACCGTGGCGATGGCGGCGGCGACGGACGGCCTCAACCGGCTGTTCTCGAACGACATCCTGCCCGTGCGTCTCGTGCGCGACCTCGGTCTCGGCTTGGTCGACCGGATGCCCGGACTCAAGCGGCTGTTCATCGGGGAGGCGGCCGCAAGGCGCGGCGGCCTGCCGAGGCTGCTGCGCGGGGAGCCGATCTAGCGGTCGTCAGCCCGCCGGGAGACGGCGCAGGGCAGCCTCGGCGGTATCGTCGGGGCGCGTGTTGAACGCGATCGGCGTCTCGGGGGCGGCCTTGCGGATCGCGTCGACCACCGTCTCGAAGACCGCCACGGCGATGCTCGACAGACGGACCCCGCCGCCGATCACGACGCAGTCGTAGGAGGAGGCCCCCAGCCACCGCGCTACCGTGGGGCCGGCCGCGTCGTCGGGGCGGATCGAGCAGAACTCGGCCTCCAGCCCCGATCGCGCATCGCCTTCAGGCCGCGCTCGATGCCGGCCGCGATCTTCCCCGCGTCCATTCCCGGCGGAAGCGCCGGGTCCGAGAAGTCGACCGCGTCCGGATCGTAGCCGATCAGCAGAACCCGCGTCATCGCACACTCCCGCCGCCATGGCCTGTCCGGCCCGCGCTGGCTGGCGCAAGCAGCGCGGACGGATCGGCCTGACACCGGGAGTTAGGCCTGCATCGCGCGGAGCACAGGGCCGGCGTTCGCTTTTCGCGACCCGGCCGGTGCCGCGTCCGTCGGCCCTCGGTGTCAGCCCTTGGTCTTGGCGCGCTCGATGCCTTCGAGGATCAGCCGGTGGGCTTCGAGCTTGTCGCCCCAGCGCACGACCTTGACCCACTTGCCGGGCTCGAGATCCTTGTAATGCTCGAAGAAGTGCTGGATCTGGCTGAGCGTGATGTCCGGCAGGTCGGTGTAGTTTTCGATCCGGTCGTAGCGCATGGTCAGGTTGCGCGAGGGGACGGCGATGATCTTCTCGTCCTCGCCGGCATTATCCTCCATCACCAGCACGCCGACCGGCCGCACGCTCATGACCGCGCCGGGCGCGATGGCGCGGGTGTTGGCGACGAGCACGTCGCAGGGGTCGCCGTCGCCCGAGAGGGTGTGCGGGATGAAGCCGTAATTCCCCGGATAGACCATCGAGGTGTAGAGGAAGCGGTCGACGACGAGGGCGCCGGACTCCTTGTCCATCTCGTACTTGATCGGCTCGCCGCCGAGCGGCACCTCGATGACGACGTTGACGTCGTGCGGCGGATTCTTGCCGATCGAGATGGCGTCGATGCGCATGTGTCGAACTCCCGGACAGCGGGGCGGCTCCGGCCCCGTTCGCCCGCGCCTCTTAATGTCCTTTCCGGGCGAAGGAAATCGCGGCCGGCGCGCGGCCGCGACGAATTGCGACATTCGTTGCCCGTGTGCGCCGTTCAGCCGAAGACGAAGCCGACCTTCGCGAGCGGCACGCCGGCGACCCGGTCGAGGGTGCGCGGGCCCGGAACGCCGCCGAGGCCGGCATAGAAGCCCCCCGCCCGCTCGTTGTCCTCCAGGGACCAGACGCCGATGCGCGAGAGCCCGTGATCCGCGAGGTCGTTGCGCACGGCCCGGAACAGGCGGCCGCCGAGGCCGAGGCCCTGGTACTCGGGGAGGAGGTAGATCTCGTCGATCTCGCCCTCGCAGCGGAGCGTGCCGCTGCGGGCGCGGCCATAGGCGGCATAGCCGACCACCTCGCCCCCGGTCTCGACCACCGCGATGGGGCGTCCGCGCTTGAGCGCCCGGCGCCACCATTCGCCGTCGCGCTGGGAGATCAGGCGCTCCAGGGCGACGCCGGGGATGATCCCGCGATAGGCTTCCCGCCAGGACGCGTCGAACACCTCGGAGAGCCGTCCGGCATTCTCGGCGCGGGCTCGGCGGATGCTCGTGGTGCTGCGCGTGGTCATGGGCCGACAACCTCCTCCGCAATGCGCCTGCGCGCGTCCGTCGCCGGTCGGAAACCCGCGACGCGGCAGCGAGGTTCGATGCCGATGCGGGCGAAGACAAGGCGACATCCGGGACCGACGCAATCTCCGCGCCGAAGCCGCCGAATTGCCCGCGCGGGGGCCGGCTGGTAGAGCCGGCGGGTTCTCTCCCGCAAGGTTCCCGGTTCCCCACGCGTGTTCAACCGCTTCCGCAAGCCCGAGATCCGGTACGCGCGGCGCATGGCGCGCATCGCCCGGTTCGAGCAGCCCATCGCCGGCCCCGCCGCGCGGATCGGCGCCTGGGCGAACATGCTGCTGGTGGATCACGGCGTGTTCCGCCTCGCCTATCTCAACCGCCACAGGGTCGGGACCGGGGCGCTGTGGCGCTCGGCCCAGCCGAGCCCGATGGACCTCGCCCGCTTCCGGCGCGAGGGCGTTCGCACCGTGGTCTCGCTACGCGGCGGGCGCGAGCACGGCTCCTGGCCCCTCCAGCGCGAGGCCTGCGAGCGCCACGGGTTGAGGCTCGTCGAGTTCGTGCTGCGTTCCCGCGAGGCGCCCTCCAAGGAGTCGATCCTGTCGGCGCGGGATTTCTTCGCCGGCATCGAGTACCCGGCGGTGATGCACTGCAAGTCGGGCGCGGACCGCGCCGGGCTCGCGGCGGCCCTCTACCTGATCCTGCACGAAGGCCGCCCGGTGGCGGAGGCCGCGCGCCAGCTCTCGCCGCGCTACGGCCATTTCCGCTTCGCCAAGACCGGCATCCTCGACGCCTTCTTCGCGCGCTACCTGAGCGAGGGCGAGGCGAAGGGCCTCGACTTCCTCACCTGGGTCGAGACCGTCTACGACCCCGAGGCGCTCAAGCGCGACTTCCGGCCGGGCTTCTTCTCCGACTTCCTCGTGGACCGGGTGATCCGGCGGGAATAGCGCCTTTTCCTTGTCGTCTGTCCGGACGGAGAACCGGGTTTTCCTGGACAGACCTCATTCCGCCGCGAGACGGGTGATCTCCCGGAAGGGATGGGCCGGATAGGTGCCGATGATCTTCAATTCGCGCGAGAAGTAGGACAGCTCGTCCAGCGCCCGCACCAGGCGCGGGTCGGCCGGGTGCCCGTCGACCTCGGCGTAGAACTGGGTCGCGGTGAACTGGCCCTCGACCATGTAGCTCTCGAGCTTCGACATGTTGACGCCGTTAGTGGCGAAGCCGCCGAGCGCCTTGTAGAGCGCCGCCGGGATGTTGCGGACCCGGAAGACGAAGCTCGTCACCCAGGGGCCCTCCCCCTCCGTCGTCGGGATCGGCGCGGGCGAGAACACGACGAAGCGGGTGGTGTTGTGGGCCTCGTCCTCGACGTCGCGTTCGAGGATGTCGAGGCCGTAGACCTCGGCCGCGAGCGCCGGGGCGAGCGCCCCACGCGTCGGATCGCCGGCCTCGGCCACCTCGCGGGCGGCGCCTGCGGTGTCGCCGGCCACCACCGCCCGCACCCCGAGCCGCCGGATGATGCGGCGGCACTGGCCGAGCGCGTGGATGTGGCTGTGGAGCGTGCGCAGCCCCGCGGCGGGCGCGCCCGGCAGCGCCATCAGCTGGAAATGGATCGGCAGGAAGTGCTCGGCCACGATGTGCAGCGGCGAGGTCGGGATCAGGTGGTGGATGTCGGCGACGCGGCCGGCGATGGAGTTCTCGATGGGGATCATCGCGAGCCCCGCCCTGCCCTCGGCCACGGCGGCGAAGGCGTCCTCGAAGGTGGCGCAGGGCAGCGGCGTCCAGTCGGGATAGGCCTGCGAGCACATGATGTGCGAGTTGGCGCCGGGCTCGCCCTGATAGGAGATGGTGCGGTTCGTCATCGGAAGGGGTCCGGGGCGGTGGTCAGTTGAGGCGCCGCGCGGCCACGAGGGCGCGGGCGCGTTCGAGATCGGCGGGGGTATCGACGCCGAGCGGCAGATCGGCGACGACGAGGGCGTCGATGCGCATCCCGGCTTCCAGCGCGCGCAGCTGCTCCAGCTTCTCGCGAGTTTCGAGCTCGCCGGGGGGAAGCGCCATGAACCGGCGCAGCGCCGTGCGCCGATACGCGTAGAGGCCGATATGGTGATAGAGCGGCCCCTCGCCCCAGGGCGCCTGCGCGCGGGTGAAATACAGCGCCCGCAGGCGTGGGTAGCTCGCCATCTGACCGCTGGCGACGCCGACGAGCTTCACCACGTTCGGGTCCGACGCCTCCTCGGGGCGCGTGATCCGCGCGCAGAGCGTGGCGATGTCGACTGTACGGTCGGCGAGCGGCGCGATTGCCGCGCCGATCACGGCCGGATCGATGGTCGGCAGGTCGCCCTGCACGTTGACGATCACGTCGTGCTGGCCTTCCGGGTCGATGATCGCGAGCGCCTCGGCCAGCCGGTCGGAGCCGGAGGGGTGATCCGCACGGGTCAGCACCGCGACGCCGCCCGCCGCCTCGATCACGTCGATGATGGCGGGCGCGTCGGTGGCGACCACCACGGGACCGATTCCCGCCTCGATGGCCCGGCGCCAGACATGCAGGATCATCGGCTCGCCGGCGATGTCGGCGAGCGGCTTGTTCGGCAGGCGCGTGGCGGCGAGCCGGGCCGGGATGAGAACGAGGGGATCGGACATGGCGGAGGCGTGGTCTCGCTCGGTCGTGCCTGAGGGTCTGCGGTCCTCGGGCTCGGCTCCCCGAAGAAGCCGGGGCCCTCGGAAGGCCGGGTGATTACCAGCGCCGGACCGCCTTGTCATGACGAGGGCGGTGGACCTTCGCCTCTGCGACCCCGCGAACGCGCGCGTCGGCATTGTCAAGATCGGCCCGGAACGGCTAAGCACCCTCGAAGTCTTCCAATGTCCGGCGCGCGCGGTGCCGGGGGTCAACGTCTTGGCGCCGCCGGGCAGCTCCCGGACGGCGCGCCGGAGCTGTCGGGAATGGACTCTTTCGAGGTCAACAAGGTCGCCGGTGCGGTTTTCGGGGCGCTTCTGCTGGTGTTCGGCTCCGGGTTCGTGGCCGAGCTGATCTATCACGGCAAGCCGGCCGGCAACGCGGGCTACGCGCTCCCCGAGGGCGAGGCGGAATCGAAGCCTGCCGGCGGCGGCGAGGCCAAGGCCGTGGAGCCCATCGCCGTGCGTCTCGCGAGCGCCGATGCGGCCAAGGGCCAGTCCGGCACCAAGGCGTGCCAGGCCTGCCACAGCTTCGAGAAGGGCGGCCCCAACAAGGTCGGCCCGGATCTCTACGACGTCGTCGAGCGCAAGAAGGGCGGCCACGAGGGCTTCGACTACTCCGCCGGCATGAAGGAGAAGGGCGGCTCCTGGAGCTACGAGGACCTCGACCATTTCCTCGAAAGCCCGAAGGCGTTCGTGAAGGGCACCAAGATGGCCTTCGCCGGCATCGCCTCGCCCGCCGAGCGCGCCAACGTCATCGCCTATCTGCGCTCGCTCTCGGACAGCCCCAAGCCGCTGCCGGCCGCCGACAAGCCGGCCGAGGCTCCCAAGGATGCGGCCCCCAAGGAGGCTGCTCCCAAGGACGCCGGCAAGCCGGCTCCGGCCAAGCACTGATCGCCGAACGGATCGCGTCGCGCGACATCGAAGGCCGGGCCCGCGAGGCCGGCCTTTTTCATGGGCCGGTTCGGAGGCCGCTGCGAGGGCCGGTGCGTCGGGAAGCTGCGCGGATGCGCCGGCTTTGCGTCGGCGGGCCCGGCATCCTAGAACGGCGCCCGAGCCGCCCAGGCGGCGCAGGGGAGAATGCCGACCGTGCCAGCCCATTCCGTGCTCGGACGCCTCGCCGCCGCGGCGCTCGCCGTCGCCCTCCTCGCGTCCCCGGCGCTGTCGGCACCCGAACCGGCATCTCCCCCCGCCGCCTCCGCTCCCGAAGGGTGGCGCCACGCGCTGACCCTGATGGGCGAGCCGAAATACGGCCCGGACTTCTCCCATTTCGACTATGCCGACCCGGCAGCCCCCAAGGGCGGCACCGTGCGGCTCGCGGCGCAGGGCGGCTTCGACAATTTCAACCTCGTGGTGGCGGGCCTGAAGGGCGACATCGAGGGTGGGATCGGCTCGATCTACGACACCCTGATGGTCGAATCGCTGGACGAGCCGTTCACCTCCTACGGGTTGCTGGCGGAGTCCGTGCGGCTCGCGCCCGATCTCTCCTCCGTCAGCTACCGCCTGCGCGCCGGGGCGCGCTGGCACGACGGCAAGCCGGTCACGCCCGAGGACGTGGTCTGGTCCTTCACCGTCGAGAAGGAGAACAGCCCCGCCTATTCCATGTACTACCAGAACGTGACCAAGGCCGAGGTCACGGGCGAGCGGGACGTGACCTTCACCTTCTCAGAGGCCGGCAACCGCGAACTCCCCCAGGTGATCGGCCAGCTCCGGGTGCTGCCCAAGCACTGGTGGACGGGCAAGGACGTCGAGGGACGCTCCCGCAACATCGCCGAGACGACGCTGGAGGTGCCCCTCGGCTCGGGGCCCTACAGGCTGGCGAAGTTCGATGCCGGGCGCAGCGCCACCTACGAGCGCGTGCCCGACTACTGGGGCCGCGACCTGCCGGTGAAGCGCGGCCAGAACAATTTCGATACCGTGCGCTACGAGTATTTCCGCGACGCCACCGTGCTCGTGGAGGCGCTCAAGGGCGACCTCTACGATTTCCGCCAGGAGAACATCGCCCGGCAATGGGCGACGGCCTATGACGACTTCCCGGCCGTCAAGGAGGGCCGCCTCGTCAAGGAGCAGTTCCCGGACCGCGGCAACGGCATCATGCAGGCCTTCGTGTTCAACCAGCGCAAGGCCATGTTCAAGGACGAGCGCGTGCGCCGCGCCTTCAACCTCGCCATGAACTTCGAGGAGATGAACAAGGCGCTGTTCTACGGCCTCTACAAGCGCATCGACTCCTATTATTTCGGCTCCGAGCTTGCCTCCTCGGGCCTGCCCGAGGGCGAGGAGAAGGCGATCCTGGAGAGCGTCAAGGACAAGGTCCCGGCGTCCGTCTTCACAACGCCCTACAGGAACCCCGTCAACGACACGCCCGATGCCGTGCGCGCGAATCTCCGCGAGGCGGTGAGGCTCCTCAAGGAGGCCGGCTACGAGCTGCGCGGCGGCAAGATGGTCGAGGCCAAGACCGGCACGCCGCTCACCGTCGAGTTCCTGGAGTTCCAGAACAGCTTCGAGCGGGTGATCCTGCCGTTTGCCGCGCAACTCCGGCTCATCGGCATCGACAGCACGCTGCGGGTGATCGATTCGGCGCAGTACCAGAACCGGCTGCGATCCTTCGATTTCGACATCACCACGGGAAGCTGGCCGGAATCGCTCTCGCCCGGCAACGAGCAGCGCGAGTTCTGGGGCTCGGCGGCGGCCGACCGGCCGGGCTCGCGCAACATCGCCGGGATCAAGGATGCCGGCATCGACGCGCTCGTCGACAAGGTGATCTTCGCCAAGGACCGGCCGACGCTGGTCGCCGCGACCCACGCCCTCGACAGGGTGCTGCTCGCCCACAACTACGTCCTGCCGCAATGGGCCGCGAACGCGGCGCGCACGATCCGCTGGAACCGCTTCGCGCATCCGGCGGTGCTGCCGGCCTACGGCTCGTCGGGCTTCCCGACGACGTGGTGGTACGATCAGACACTGGCCGCCAAGACCGGGGCGCCCCGTTGAGTTTTTGTCCGACGCGCCGATGCGTGCTGATCGGAGCCGCCGCGGCGCTGGCGAGCCGCAATGCCCTCGCTCAAGGAACGAAGGGCGCGCACGGGCTGTCGAGCTTCGGCGAGCTGAAATACCCCGCCGGTTTCCCGCATTTCGATTACGTGAACCCCATGGCGCCAAGGAGCGGACGCTTCTCGGCGCAGATCGCCTCGACCTTCGGCAACCAGTCCGCCGACACCTTCAACACGCTCAACGTCTACGTCCTGCGCGGCGACGGCGCGGCGGGCATGGAGCTAACCTATGACAGCCTGATGGTGCGGGCGCTCGACGAGCCGGACGCGCTCTACGGCCTCGTCGCCCGCGAGGTTGAGGCGGCGCCGGGCGGTCTCGTCTACACCTTCCGCCTGCGCCCGCAGGCCCGTTTCCACGACGGCACCAAGCTCACCGCGCGGGACGCGGCCTTCACCTTCGCGCTGCTCAAGGAGAAGGGCCATCCCGAGATCTCGGAGGTGATCCGCGACATGGTCTCGGCGGTGGCGGAGGACGACGAGACCCTGGTCGTCACCTTCGCGCAGGGGCGCAGCCGCGACCTGCCGCTGACGGTGGCGCAACTGCCGATCTTCTCGGCCGCCTATTGGAAGGGCCGCGACTTCGAGGCTTCGACTCTCGAACCGCCTCTCGGCTCCGGCCCCTACCGGGTCGGGCGGATGGATGTCGGACGCTTCATCGAGCTCGAGCGCGTGCCCGACTACTGGGCCGCCGAGCTGCCCGTCGCCATCGGCCAGAACAATTTCGAGACCGTCCGCTACGAATACTTTCGCGACCGGCAGGTGGCGTTCGAGGCGTTCAAGAGCGGCGCCTTCACCTTCCGGGAGGAGTTCACCGCCCGCGTCTGGGCCACGGGATACGACTTTCCGGCGGTGAACGAGGGCCGGGTGGTGCGGGTCACGATTCCCGACGCGACGCCCTCGGGCACGCAGGGGTGGTGGATCAACACCCGCCGCGAGGCGTTCCGCGATCCCCGCGTGCGGGAGGCCATCGGCCTGTGCTTCGATTTCGAGTGGACCAACGCCAACATCATGTTCGGCGCCTATACGCGCACGGCCTCGTTCTTCGAGAACTCCGAGCTGAAGGCCACCGGCAGGCCCTCGGCCGAGGAGCTGGCGCTGCTCGAACCCCTGCGCGACACGCTCCCGGCGGAGGTTTTCGGCGAGGCATGGACGCCCCCGGTCTCGGACGGCTCGGGGCGCGACCGGGCGCTGCTGTCGCGCGCGGTGACGCTGCTGAAGGAGGCCGGCTGCACCCGCGAGGGCAGCGTCATGAAGCTGCCCGGCGGCAAGCCGCTGGCGATCGAGTTCCTCGACGTGAACCCGGCGCTGGAGCCGCACACCCAGGCCTTCATCCGCAACCTGGCGCTCGTCGGGATCGCGGCGACGACGCGCACCGTCGACCCGTCGCAATACCAGTCCCGCCTCAAGGATTTCGACTTCGACCTGAGCTCGCGGCGCTATTCGAGCGGCGTCACCCCCGGTCCCGAGATGAGCCAGACCTACGGCTCGCGCTCCGCCTCCATGTCCGGCTCCAACAACCTGTCCGGCATCGCGAATCCGGCCGTCGACGCGCTGCTCGCGAAGGTCGGCGCGGCGACCTCCCGTGCCGATCTCATCACCGCCTGCCGGGCTCTGGACCGGGTGCTGCGGGCCGGGCGCTACTGGGTGCCGATGTGGTATTCCGGGAGCCACAGGCTCGCGACCTGGGACATCTACGGGCGCCCGGAGACGGGCCCGCGATACGGCCTCGGCGTGCCGGCGGTGTGGTGGCACGACGCCGCGAAGGCGCGCAAGATCGGCCGGAACTGAGGGTCGCGATGCTCGCCTACATCCTCCGCCGCGTCGCCCTGATGATCCCGACCCTCCTCGGGATCATGCTCATCACCTTCACCATCGTGCAGTTCGCGCCCGGCGGCCCGGTGGAGCGGGTGCTGGCCCAGCTCCAGGGCCAGGGCGACGGCACGATGTCGCGGGTGACGGGGGGCGCGGGCGATCTCGGCGCGGGGGCCGCCGCCTCGCGGTCCGGCGGCGGCGAGGCGAATGCGCGCTACCGGGGGGCGCAGGGCCTGAGCCCGCAATTCATCGCCAAGCTGGAGCAGCAGTTCGGCTTCGACAAGCCCGCCCCCGAGCGCTTCGCCAAGATGCTCTGGGACTACGCCCGCTTCGATTTCGGCCGCAGCTATTTTCGCGATGTCAGCGTGATCCAGCTGATCCGCGAGCGCCTGCCCGTGTCGATCTCGCTGGGCCTGTGGATGACGCTGCTCTCCTACGCGATCTCGATCCCACTCGGCATCCGCAAGGCGGTGAAGGACGGCTCGCGCTTCGACCTCTGGACCTCGTTCGTGGTCATCATCGGCTACGCGATTCCGGGTTTCCTGTTCGCGCTGATGCTCATCATCCTGTTCGCGGGCGGGTCGTTCTTCCAGCTCTTCCCGCTGCGCGGCCTCGTCAGCGAGGGCTGGGACGGGTTCTCCACCTGGCACAAGGTGACGGACTACGCTTGGCACATGGTGCTGCCGCTCACCGCCCTGGTGATGGGCGCCTTCGCCACCTCGACGCTGCTGACCAAGAACTCGTTCCTCGACGAGATCCGCAAGCAATACGTCATGACCGCCCGCATGAAGGGCCTGTCCGAGCGCAGCGTGCTCTACGGGCACGTCTTCCGCAACGCCATGCTGATCGTGGTGGCGGGCTTCCCCGGCGCCTTCATCTCGGCCTTCTTCACAGGCTCGCTCCTGATCGAGACGATCTTCAGCCTGGACGGGCTCGGGCTGCTCTCGTTCCAGTCCATCGTCGGGCGCGACTACCCGGTGGTGTTTGCGACGCTGTACATCTTCTCTCTGATCGGGCTCGCCGTGAACCTGCTCTCCGATCTCATCTATGTCTGGATCGACCCGCGCATCGATTTTTCCGCGCGCGCGACCTGAGGGGGGCCGATGCCCGCTGTTACGCCTCCGCAGCCGGACACCACCCGACCTGCCCTCCCCCTCGTCATCCGGCCCGAGCATCCCGAGGACGGGCCGGCCGTCGAGCGGCTTCATGCCCGCGCCTTCGGGCCGGGCCGCTTCGCCCGCACCGCGTTCCGCCTGCGCGAGGGGGCCGAGCCTCTGCCCGATCTCAGCTTCGTCGCCCGCGTCGGCACCTTCCTCGCCGGATCGGTGCGGATCGGCCCTGCGCAGGCCGGCGGCAGGGCCCTGCTGGCGCTCGGGCCGCTCACCGTCGATCCGAGCTTCGAGCGCAGGGGCATCGGCTCGGCCCTCATGCGCACGAGCCTCGACGCGGCCCGGAACGCCGGACACGGGCTCGTCATCCTCGTGGGGGACAGGCCCTATTACGGCCGCTTCGGGTTCGTGCCGGTGCCTCCGGGACGGCTGACGCTGCCGGGGCCCGTCGACCCGGCCCGTTTCCTCTGGCTCGAACTCACTGACGGCGCCGCGCAGGCCGTGGGCGGCATCGTCGCGGGCGGATCGCCTTGACGAGGCCGGCTCAGGCCGCGCGTCCGCGCCGCCCTTCCACCAGCCACATGGCCAGCACCGCGCCCGCGATCAGCGCCAGCGCGGCGAGGCCGAGCGCCAGCGGATAGACCTCGACGCCGCGGATATTGGCGCTGTCGCTCGGCCGGAAGCCGATCCAGTCGCCGCCGCTGAGGCGTCCGCCGCGCACCGATTGCAGCCGGGGGACGCCGATGCCGCCGCCGGCCTCCGCCACCCGCCGGACCGACCCGCCGGTGCCCTCCGCCACGGCGCGCAGGCGCTCGGTGTCGCTGAAGACGTCGGCGAGCTCGCGCGGGTTGGCCGGGCCGACGCTGACGAACGCCGTGAGGCTGCCCGAGCGCAGGGTGTGGAGCCCGAGCTCCTCCGCCTCGAAGGTCGCGGTGAACAGGCCGGGCTCCGATTGGGTCAGGGCCAGCGGGCGCTGCTTGCCGGTCGGGCCCGTCACCGTGACCGGCTCGGCGGTGTCGGCCATGGTCTGGCGCTCGACCCGCACCTCGCGGCCCTTCCCGGTGGTCTGGGCGCGCAGGGCCTCCTCCTCGAGGGCGGGCTCCTTCATCAGCCAATGCGCGAGCCGGCGCAGCAGGTCGAGATGCGGGCCGCCCTCCTGATATCCCCGCGCCCACAGCCAGGCATGGTCGGAGAGGAGCAGCGCGACGCGGCCCTTCTCCTCGCGCGAGAGGGTCAGCAGCGGCTGGTTGTCGGCGCCGGAGAGGATCGGTTGCAGGCCCGCGCGCGTCTGCGAGGCGACGATCCTGAGCCAGTCGCCCCAGGCCGGCGGGGTCGATTCGGAGCCCGGCAGCGCGCGCGTCACCGGATGGCGGTTGCCGGTGGGCGTCAGCGCGGCCTTGTAGGGCCGCTCGACCACCCGTCCGCTCGGATCGCCCGGCAGGATCGCCGCGAGCCGCGTGCGGGCGAGGCTCGCGGCCGAAGCGAATTCCGGCCCGGCCGCCACCAGCAGCGCGCCGCCCTCGCGCACATAGCGGGTGATGTTCTCGAAATAGGCCGAGGGCAGCACACTCTGGTTGGCGTAGCGGTCGAAGATGATGAGATCGAAGTCCTTGATCTTCTGGACGAACAGCTCGCGCGTCGGGAAGGCGATCAGCGAGAGCTCGGAGATCGGCGTGCCGTCCTGCTTCTCCGGCGGCCGCAGGATGGTGAAATGCACGAGGTCTACATTCGCGTCCGACTTCAGCAGGTTGCGCCAGGTGCGCTCGCCCTGGTGCGGCTCGCCGGAGACGAGCAGCACGCGCAGTTTCTCGCGGATGCCCTCGATGGGCAGCACGGCGCGGTTGTTGACCGTGGTGAGCTCCCCCGGCAGCGGCTCCACCTCGATCTCGACGACGTTCGGGCCGCCATGCTCGATCCGCGTGGTGAGCGCGAAGGGCCGGTCGGTGGGGACGCTGCGGCGCTCGATCTCGGTGCCGTCGCGGCGCACCGTCACCGTGGCGCTGCCGGTCCCGCCGCGCTCCATCACCTCCGCGCGGATGGTGAGGTCGCGCCCGACGATGCCGAAGCGCGGCGCCTCGATGAGCCTGATCTGGCGGTCGCGCTCGTCCGGCCTGCCCGTCACCAGGACGTGGAGCGGCGCCTTGAGGCCGAACGCGGCGGCCGAGGCCGGGATGTCGTGGACGACGCCGTCCGTCAGCATCACCACGCCGGCCAGCCGCTCGGGAGGCACGTCGGCGAGCGCCTGGCCGAGCGCCGTGAACAGCTTGGTGCCGTCGTCGCCCTCTCGGGAATCGGGCACGTCGATGAAGCGCGGCTCGATATTGGTGAGCGCGCCGAAGCGGCGTTGCAGCTCGGCGCGGACCTGATCCGTCATCGCCGGCCGGTCGCCGAGGGACTGCGAGCCGGAGCGGTCCACGACGATTGCCGCGACGTCCTTCACCGGCTCGCGGTCCTCGCGCACCAGGGAGGGGTTGGCCAGCGCCGCCAGGACGAGCGCCAATGCCAGAGCGCGCAGGGCCGCGACGCGTCCACGCGCGACGAAGGCCAGCCCGCAGAACAGGGCGGCGACGGCCGCGAAGGCCGCCATCACCGGCCACGGCACGAGGGGGGTAAAGCTGAGGCTCAGCATGGCGTGAAGCCATCGGGCTCAAAGACGGGCATTCGCCCTCCCCCCTTTGCGGGGGAGGGTGGCCCGCGAAGCGGGTCGGGAGAGGGGAGCGCCGCGTCCGTAAAGGGCACTCCCCTCTCCCGACCCTCGCTGACGCGAGGGCCACCCTCTCCCGCAGAGGGGAGAGGGCTCGGCACGGTATGCTGGTTGTTGAGAACCATCACTGGCCGAGCCGCTCCAGAAGCGCCGGCACATGGACCTGATCGGCCTTGTAGTTGCCCGTCAGCGTGTAGATCACGACGTTGATGCCGCCGCGAAAGGCCATCTCGCGCTGGCGCTGGTCTCCGCCGACGATCGGGTAGAGCGGCTCGCCGCGCCGGCCGATGGCCCAGGCGGCGGCGAGGTCGTTGCCGGTGATGATGATGGGGCTGACCCCGTCGCCCGCCCGCGCGGGGCGGCGCTCGCCGCCCTCGGCCGCGGGCGGCAGCGCCTCCACCCAGGTCTGGCCCGAGCCGTAGCGGCCGGGGAAGCTGTCGAGGAGATAGAATGCCTTGGTCAGCACATGGTCGGCGGGCACCGGCTCCAGCTCGGGCACCTCGAGGGTGGCGAGCATCTGGCGCAGATACGCGCCCTCCGGCGTCGGCGGCCCGCCGGGACGGGCGGTGAGCGCGTCGCGGGTATCGAACAGCACGGTGCCGCCGTTCCGCATGAAGGCGTCGATGCGCCGGATCGCGGCCTCCCCCGGCTGCGGCCGGTTCGGGGCGATGGGCCAGTAGATCAGCGGATAGAAGGCGAGCTCGTCCTTGGCCGGGTCGAGACCCGCCGGCTCGCCCGGCTCCAGAGCGGTGCGCGCCGCGAGCATCTGGGTCAGGCCGGAGAGACCGGCCCGGCTCGCCTCATCGGTGGCCGCGTCGCCAGTGACGACATAGGCGAGCCGGGTGACGAGGGCGGATTCGAAGCCGTTGGGGCGGTTCGCCGGCGGTTCCTCGGCCTGCGCGGGGCGAATCCCGGAGCCCGCCGCGAGCGCCAGCGCCACGAGCATGATCGCGGCGGAGCGGCTCCCGAGCCCGCCGACGAATCCGCCCGCGCGGCGGCCGATGAAACCGCCGAGCCAGAGCCCGGCGAGGGTGTCGAGGACGAGCAGCATCAGTGCAAGGGTGAAGAGGAAGGCGCGCAGGTCAAGGGTCTCCGCCCCTGCGAGCGATCCGACCCGCGCGCCTTCCAGCCCGGCGAGGTCGAGGGCCTTGAGCCCGTCGCCGGGTTTCAGCGCGTTGACCGCGATGCCGCCATCGGGCGGCCCGTAGAAGCCGGGCGGATGCTCGTAGCTGGCGCGGTCGCCGTAATCCGCCGGGACGGCGGTGGCGCCGCCGGGCGGGCTGCCGAGGGCGCCGAAGCCGTCGAGGGTCAGGCGCGGCGCCAGCACGGCGGCGGCGCCCTTGGCGCCGGAGGCGGCCGGCGCGGCGTTGCCGGCGAGGCCTACCACCCGGCGCAGCATGTCGATGAACAGCCCCGACAGCGGCAGGTTCGACCAAGTGGTGTCGGCGGTGACGTGGAACAGCACCACCAGCCCCTGCCCCCGCTTCTGCGCGGTGACGATGGGCGTGCCGTCCTGAAGGGAGGCCCAGGTGCGGCCGGGCAGCTCGCCGTCCGGCTCCGCGAGGATCTGCCGGCGCACGCCGATATCGGCGGGGGGCACGAGACCGGCGAAGGGGCTCTCCGGCGCGAAGGCGGCCAGCGTCTTCGGGCTGTCCCAGGAGAGCGTGCCGCCGAGCGAGCGTCCGCCCCTGCGCAGCCGCACCGGCACGAGCGGATCGTTGCCGGCCGCCAGGCGCGGGCCGGCGAAGCGCAGCAGCAACCCGCCCTCGTCCACGAACCGGGCGACGCGGCCTTGCGTCTGCTCGTCCATGGCGCCGACATCGGCGAGGATCAGCACCGAGACCTGCCCGTCGAGCATCTGCGCGATGGACTCCGCCGTGCCCTTGGCGCCGCGCGGCTCCTGCACGTCGGCGAAGGGGGAGAGCGCGCGGGCGAGATAATAGGTCGGCGCCAGGAGCGGCTGGGCCTGGTCGCTGGTGCCCCCGAAGACCAGCCCGACGCGGCGGCGCTTGCCGCGCTCGTCCATGAGGGTCACGGCGCCGGCCGAGCGCTCGTTGGCGATCTCGATGCGGGCGATGGCGTTGCGCAGCTCCGCCGGCATCTCGAAGCCCACCTCCGTCGCCAGAGCATTGTTGGGGAACGCGAAATCGTGCTCGGCCAGCGGCAGGCCCTTCTGGTCGAGGGCCCGCAGGAGGCCGGCGTCGCGCCCGTTCGGCGCGGCGCGGAGCACCTTCGCCGTGAGCCGGCCGCCGGCTTCGCCCCCCGTCAGCGCCAGGGCGGCAGGCATGTCGGTCTTGAGCACGGTGAGGCCGGCGCCGTGCCGCTTCAGCAGCGGCGCCAGCTTCGCCGCGAAATCGCCCTCCCCCGTCCCGGTGACGCCGTCCGCGATCCAGACGATCTCGGCGCCGGGCGTTCTGTCGAGGAAGGCCGAGAGCGCGGCGAGATGCGCCTCCCGGTCCGGCAGATGCGGGCGCGGCGCGATGGCGCGCAGGCGCTCCAGGGCGGCGGCCGGAGGTTTCGCCTCGATCGGCGCCGGGGGCTCGGCGGTGGCGAGGATCGCCACGGGGCGGCCGTCGCGAGCGGCGCCCTCCAGGGTATCTCCGGCGACGCGCAGCCGCGCGCGCCAATCATGCGCGGCCGGGAATCCGGTGTCGATCATCACCACGAGGGGCGTGCGCGCGCCGCCGGCGCCGATGCCGGCCGGGTTCCAGACGGGGCCCGCCACGGCCAGGATCAGCGCGGCGGCGGCGAGGATGCGCAGGATCAGCAGCCAGGGCGGGGTGCGCGCCGGGGTCTCCCGCTGCGCCCGCAGGTCCTGCACGATCTTCAGGGGCGGGAAATCGATGCGGCGCGGGCGCGGCGGCGTCACCCGCAGCAGGAACCACAGGGCCGGCAGGGCGGCGAGGGCCGCCAGCGCGAAGGGGGCGGCGAAGGTCAGCGGTCCGAGCAATCCCGCGCCCTCAGCCCGCGCCGCGCGAGGCGGCGACGAGGGTCATCAGGCGCAGCGCCGCCTCGCTCGCCGGCCGGTCGGTGCGGTGGACGGTGAACGTCCATCCGCGCGCGCGGGCGATCTCCGAGAGGCCGTCGCGATGGGCGGCGTAGCGGCGGCGATAGACGTCGCCCCAGGCGCCCGCGTCGCCGATGTCGAGGCTGCCGCCGCCCTCCGGGTCGTGCAGCACCGCCTGCCCCGCGAAGGGGAAACTCTCCTCGATGGGGTCGACGATCTGGACGAGATGCCCGCGCGAACCCCGCGCCGCGATGTCGGCCACGGCCGCGCTGACGCCGTCGAGGGGCGTCAGGAAATCGCCGACCAGGATCGCCTCGTCGAAGCGGCCGGGGCTGGAGCGCGGCGGCGCGTCCTCGTCGAGCCCCGCCGTGTCCCCGACGAGGGCCTGCGCCAGGGCCTCGACGATGCGGCGCGAGGCGGTGGCCCGCGTCAGCCCGAGCAGGCCGACGCGCTCGCCGCCCTCCACCAGGGCCTCGGCCAGCGCCAGACCGAGCACCAGCGCCCGCTCGACCTTCGGGGCTGCCGCGAGGGCGGAGGAGAAGCCCATGGAGGCGGAACGGTCGATCCAGAGCCAAACGTTGTGGGCCGCCTCCCACTCGCGCTCGCGCACGTAGAGCCGGTCGTCGCGGGCCGAGCGGCGCCAGTCGATGCGAGCGGCCGCCTCGCCGGTCACGAAGGGGCGGAACTGCCAGAAGCTCTCGCCCGGCCCCGAGCGGCGGCGGCCGTGCAGGCCGTGCGCAAGGGTGGTCGAGACCCGGCGCGCCTCCAGCACGAGGCGCGGCATGCGCTCGGCGAGCGAGAGGGCGCTCTCCGTCGCGCGCCGGCCGGGAACGCGCTCCGAACGGCCGAGAAGGCGCGTACCGACCATGCGCTAGAGTTTTCCGGCGAGCGTCGCGACGAGGCCGGGCACCGTCTCGCCATCCGCGCGCGCCGCGAAGGTGAGCGCCATGCGGTGCTTCAGGACCGGCTCGGCCAGCGCCTTCACGTCGGCGACGGAAGGGGCGACGCGGCCCTCGATCAGCGCGCGGGCGCGCACCGCCAGGGTCAGCGCCTGGCTGGCGCGGGGGCCGGGGCCCCAGAGCAGCTTGTCCCGCACCGCTGCGTCGCCGCCCTCGGGGCGGGCGGAGCGCACGAGGTCGAGGATCGCCTCCACCACGGCCTCTCCCACGGGCAGGCGGCGCACCAGGCGCTGGGCCGTGAGCAGTTCCTCGGTGGTCATCACCGGCTTCGGCCTGACCTCCTGCGCGCCGGTGGTCTCGATGAGGATGCGGCGCTCGGCGGCCCGGTCGGGATAGCCGACATCGATCTCGAGCAGGAAGCGGTCGAGCTGGGCCTCGGGCAGCGGATAGGTGCCCTCCTGCTCGATGGGGTTCTGGGTGGCGAGGACGTGGAACGGGCGCGGCAGGTCGTGCCGCTCGCCGGCCACCGACACGAAATGCTCCTGCATGGCCTGGAGCAGCGCCGATTGCGTGCGCGGGCTGGCGCGGTTGATCTCGTCGGCCATCAGCAGCTGCGAGAACACCGGCCCCTTCACGAAGCGGAAGGAGCGGCGGCGCTCGGCATCCTCGTCGAGGATCTCGGTGCCGAGGATGTCGGAGGGCATCAGGTCGGGGGTGAACTGCACGCGCCGCGCGTCGAGCCCGAGCACGGTGCCCAGCGTCTCCACGAGCTTGGTCTTGGCGAGCCCCGGCAGGCCGACGAGGAGCCCATGGCCGCCGGCCAGGATCGTCACCAGCGCGAGATCGACCACCGTCTCCTGCCCGAAGATCACCCCGTGGATCGCCTCGCGGGCACGGCCCACGGACTCGAGACAGGCTTGCGCCGCGGCGACGATGCCGTCGTCGAGGGGAGTGGCCGTCGGTGCGCCCTGACTCATGCGTGCTCGATCCGTTCCGTGGGACAACGCCCTGGAAGGGGCGGAGTGGACGCCCTTTTCGGTCTCCATGCAAGGTCGAGGATCGCCGCACGCC
This sequence comes from Methylobacterium endophyticum, assembly GCF_050591105.1. Taxonomy (NCBI): domain Bacteria; kingdom Pseudomonadati; phylum Pseudomonadota; class Alphaproteobacteria; order Hyphomicrobiales; family Methylobacteriaceae; genus Methylobacterium; species Methylobacterium endophyticum. The sequence continues at coordinate 13,340 of NZ_JBNHES010000016.1, read as the reverse complement.
GGAGGCCGCCCGGCCGCGACCGTTGATCGCGCGGGCACCCGCGCCTAAGCCTGGGGCATGACGGCAGCGAGCGACCTTTCCGGACACACCGTGCCTCCCGGCTGGGAGCGCGTGGAGGACGAGGGCTTCATCGATCTCGTCGGGCCGGTGTTCCAGCGCGGGTCGGACGGCGCCTACGCCTTCCGCGCCGCGCAGAAGCACGCCAACCTCGTCGGGCTCGTCCATGGCGGCATGCTGACGAGCCTCGCCGACCGGGCGCTCGGCGTCGCCGCCATGCGCGCGGCGGACGGCGCCAACTGCGTCACCATCGAGCTCGGCATGCAGTTCGTCGGGGCCGGCCGCCTCGGAGACTGGATCGAGGCGCGCCCCGAGGTGGTGCGGCGCACGAGCTCCCTGGTCTTCCTGCGCGGCGAGGTGACGAGCGGCGGCGCGATCATCGGCACCGCCTCGGGCATCTGGAAGATCCTGAGACGCCGGCCGGCCGTTTCCGCGGGCGCCGGAGACGTTACGTGAGCGTCATGACCCAGGACACCCCTCCCCCCGACGCGGCGCTGGCGCGCCTCGCCGCCGCGCTCTCCGAGGTTCCCAAGGGCGCGCTCCCGCCGGTGGAGACATGGCACCCGCAATCCTGCGGGCGGATCGACATGCGCATCGCCGCCGACGGGACGTGGTTCCACGAGGGCGCGCCGATCCGCCGTCTGCCCCTGGTGAGGCTGTTCTCCACCATCCTGCGGCGCGAGCCGGACGGCGGCTTCGTGCTGGTGACCCCCGTCGAGATGCTCTCGATCCGGGTGGACGACGCCCCCTTCGCCGCCGTCGAGATGGCGGTGGAGGGCGAGGGCGAGGATCGCCGCATCGCTTTCCGCACGAATGTGGACGACCTCGTCCCCGTGGACGACGCCCATGCGCTGCGCTTCGAAGAGGAGGCGGGGGGCGGGTTGCGCCCGTATGTCCATGTCCGCCGCGACCTCTGGGCGCTGCTGACCCGCGCCCTCGCCCACGATCTCGTCGGGCTCGCCGAGGAGCGCGAGATCGACGGCGAGCCCGCTTTCGGGATCTTCGCCGGCGGACGCTTCCACCGCATCGGACAGGCCGGCGCCGCATGAGCGGGGCTCTCGCCGGGGACCCGGCCCTCGACGATTTCCTCGATCGGGCCGGGCGTCTGCTCTCGCGGGAGCCGCCGGGGGCCGGCGATCCGACCTCGAACCCGCGGGGCGACCACGATCTCGACCCCGATCCGCCCTCCTCGGTGCCGCCCCGGCCGCACCGCGCCGCCGCGGTCCTCGTCCCGGTGGTGGCCCGGCCCGACGGCCTCGCCGTGGTGCTGACGCAGCGGGCCGCGCATCTGCGCGACCATTCGGGGCAAGTGGCGCTCCCCGGCGGCAAGATCGACCCCGCCGATGCCGGCCCGGTCGACGCGGCGCTGCGCGAGGCGGAGGAGGAGATCGGCCTGGAGCGGGCGGCCGTGCGCGTGCTCGGCTATCTCGATCCCTATCTCTCGGCCACGGGCTTCCTCGTGGTGCCCGTGATCGGGCTGGTGGATTCCGATGCCGCCCTCGCCCCCAACCCCGCCGAGGTGGCCGCGATCTTCGAAGTGCCGCTGCCCTTCCTCATGGACGGCTCGCGCTACGCGCTGAACGCCCTGGTCTGGCAGGGACGCAGACGCCACTATTACGCCCTGTCCTTCGCCGGACGCACCATCTGGGGGGTGACGGCGGGGATCCTGAACAACCTGCGCGAGCGCCTTTCCGGCTGACGCGCCCCACAGCCCGGCCCGAACCCTCATGCTGCGTCGCGTCCTCGAGGAGCTCGGCCTCTTCCTCATCCCCTTCGGGCTGTTCTTCGCCTACCTGCTCCTCGTCGGGCGCAATCCGCTGCACCGGCCGCATTGGGACGCGCAGCTTTTCAGGCTCGTGATCGCGGGGCTTGCCGTCGTCATCGCCTCGCTCGTCTTCACCGGGCTGTTCTCCGAGCGCCACGCGCAGGGCTACGTGCCGGCGCATATGGAGAACGGGCGTCTGGTGCCCGGCACGTTCCGGTGAGCGCGCGGCTCGATCGCGATGCGCTCCGCGCCCTGCTGAAGCGGCCGGGGGTCGCGCGTGTCCTCGCGGCGCTCGCCGCGCCGGGCGAGGAAACGCGGCTCGTCGGCGGCGCGGTCCGCGATACGCTCCTCGGCCTGCCGGTCTCGGACATGGACCTCGCCACGACCCTGACGCCCGAGGCGGTCTTCGCGGCGGCTTCCGGCGCCGGCCTGCGGTCCATCCCCACCGGCATCGAGCACGGCACGATCACCCTGCTCGCCGATTCCGAGACCTTCGAGGTCACGACCCTGCGCGAGGATGTCGAGACCGACGGCCGCCACGCCGTCGTCCGCTTCGGCCGCGACTTCACGCGCGATGCCGAACGGCGCGACTTCACCGTCAACGCCCTCTCCCTCGCGGGCGACGGCACCCTCCACGATCCGGTCGGCGGCCTTCCCGACCTGGAGGCGGGACGGGTGCGCTTCATCGGCGATCCGGCGACGCGGATCCGCGAGGATGCCTTGCGCATCCTGCGATTCTTCCGCTTCCACGCCCGCTACGGGTTCGGCGCGCCGGACGCCGCCGGTCTCGCCGCCTGCGTGGAGGCGCGCGAGGCGCCGGCGCGTCTGTCGCGCGAGCGTATCCGCGCGGAGATCCTCAAGCTGCTCGCCGCGCCGGGGGCCGTCGCCGCCGTCGTCGTGCTGAGCGACACGGGGCTGCTGCAACGGCTCCTCGGCGGCATCGGGGATGGCGGACGGCTGGGGCGCGCCGTGGCGGCCGGACTGCCGCCGATCCTGCGGCTCGCGGCCCTGTGCGTCTGGAGCGTCGAGGATGCCGACCGGCTGCGCGAACGCCTGCGCCTGTCGAAGGCCGAGCATGCGCAGCTCCACGCCCATGCGCGGGCGCTCGCCGCGCTGCTCGACCCCGTGGAGATCGGCGAACGGCGCATGCGGGCGCTGACGGCCGAGCACGGAGCGGCCGGCATTGCGGCGGCGCTTGCCGTCCTCGACGGCGGCGCGCGTCCCGCGCTCACCGGCGAGGCGAGACGCAATCTCGAAGAATCGAAGGAAGCCCCTCCTCCGGCGCTGCCGCTGGGCGGGGGCGATCTCGTCGCGCGAGGGGTCACGCCGGGGCCCGCCATCGGCCGGGGACTGGCGTCGGCGCGGGCCCTTTGGCTGTCGCTCGGCTGTCCGGTGGATGCCGCCGCGCGCGAGAGGCTGATCGCGGCGGCGCTGGAGGCCGCGAGCCGCTGAGATCGCGGCCCGGAGCTTATCGTTCAGGGCGGTCCGATGAGCGGTCGCCCTCGCCCTGGCCTTGCGCCTTCGAGTCCGAAGGCGCGGCGGTCCTACTTGTTCAGGTCGAGGGTGTTCTTGGATTCCTGAAGCTGCACGATCTGCGCGTTCAGCGCCTCGCGGGCCTTCGGATCCTCCGTGGCGTCGCGGGCAAGCTCGGCGGCCTCGATGTCCTTGTCGATGGAGGCGGGCGTCACCTCCTCGATGGGGGCGGCGCGCTCGGCGATCACGGTGACGCCGGTGGGGCCGATATCGGCGAAGCCCCCCTGCACGAAGATGCGCTTGCCGCTGTTCTGGCGCTCGGTGACGACGATGACGCCGACCTTGAGGGAGGTCAGCACCGGGGCGTGGCCGGGCAGCACGGTCATCTCGCCCTCGGTGCCGGGAATCTGCACGGCCTCGACCTGGCCGGAATAGAGCACCCGCTCGGGGCCGACGAAATCGAACTGGAAGGTGGCCATCGTGGGGTCCTTGGCGTCGGTTTCCCGATGTCGCGTCGTGTCGTCGAAGCGGGCGCGGGCCGGCTAGCGGCGCGCGCCCTGCTGGAAGCTCGGCGCCGGCCTTGCGGCCGGCTTTCAGGCTCAGGCGGCCTTGAGCTTCTTGGCCTTCTCCTTGGCGTCCTCGATGGTGCCGACCATGTAGAAGGCGGCCTCCGGGAGGTCGTCGTACTCGCCGTTCACGAGGCCCTTGAAGCCCTTGATGGTATCTTCCAGCGGCACCTGGATGCCCGGAGAGCCGGTGAACACCTCGGCCACCGAGAAGGGCTGCGAGAAGAAGCGCTCGATCTTGCGGGCGCGGGCGACGGTCAGCTTGTCCTCCTCGGACAGCTCGTCCATGCCCAGGATGGCGATGATGTCCTGGAGCGCCTTGTAGCGCTGGAGCGTTTGCTGCACGCGACGGGCGACGTCGTAATGCTCCTCGCCGAGGATGGCGGGGTTGAGCATGCGCGAGGTCGAGTCCAGCGGGTCCACCGCCGGGTAGATGCCCTTCTCGGCGATGGAGCGCGAGAGCGTCGTGGTAGCGTCCAGGTGGGCGAAGGAGGTGGCGGGCGCCGGGTCGGTCAGATCGTCCGCCGGCACGTAGATGGCCTGCACCGAGGTGATCGAGCCCTTGTTGGTGGTGGTGATGCGCTCCTGGAGCGCGCCCATGTCGGTGGCGAGCGTCGGCTGATAGCCCACCGCCGAGGGGATACGGCCGAGGAGCGCCGACACCTCGGAGCCTGCCTGGGTGAAGCGGAAGATGTTGTCCACGAAGAACAGCACGTCCTGGCCCTTGTCGCGGAAGTCTTCGGCGATGGTGAGGCCGGTGAGCGCCACGCGCGAGCGGGCGCCGGGGGACTCGTTCATCTGGCCGTAGACCAGGGCGCATTTGGAGCCCTCGGCCGAGCCGCCGTTCTCCTTCGGGTCGAGGTTCACCTTCGACTCGATCATCTCGTGGTAGAGGTCGTTGCCCTCGCGGGTGCGCTCGCCCACGCCGGCGAAGACCGAGTAGCCCGAGTGCACCTTGGCGATGTTGTTGATGAGCTCCATGATGAGCACGGTCTTGCCGACGCCGGCGCCGCCGAACAGGCCGATCTTGCCGCCCTTGGCGTAGGGCGCGAGCAGGTCGACGACCTTGATGCCGGTGACGAGGATCTGCGACTCGGTGGACTGGTCCACGTAGTCGGGGGCCGGCTGGTGGATGGCGCGCAGGCTGTCGCCCTGGATCGGGCCGGCCTCGTCGATCGGCTCGCCGATGACGTTCATGATGCGGCCGAGCGTGTTATGGCCCACCGGCACCTTGATCGGCGCGCCCGTGTCCGTGACCTCCTGGCCGCGCACGAGGCCTTCCGAGGTGTCCATGGCGACGCAGCGCACGGTGCTCTCGCCGAGCTGCTGGGCGACCTCGAGAACGAGGCGGCCGCCCTGGTTCTTCGTCTCCAGCGCGTTCAGGATCTCTGGCAGGTAGCCGTCGAACTGAACGTCGACCACGGGGCCGATGACCTGCGTGATGCGGCCGATCGCGTTGGTGCCAGGAGCAGCGGTGTTCGCCATGATGTCCGTTTCCTTCGATTGCTGACGGCTGCGCGAAAGACCCTCAGAGGGCCTCGGCGCCGGAGATGATTTCGATGAGTTCCTTGGTGATCATGGCCTGACGCGTGCGGTTGTAGATCTGCGTCTGCTTCTTGATCATCTCGCCCGCGTTGCGCGTGGCGGAATCCATGGCGCTCATGCGGGCGCCCTGCTCGGAGGCGGCGTTTTCCAGGAGCGCCTTGTAGACCTGCACCGTGAGGTTCTTCGGCAGTAGCGTCTCGAGGATCGCCTCCTCGCTCGGCTCGAACTCGAGGGCCGAGTCGGCCGGCGCGCCGGTGGTGCTCTCGGCACCCTCGGGCAGCTCGGCGGGGATCAGCTTCTGCGCGGTCGGGACCTGCGCGATCACGGACTTGAACTGCGAGTAGAACAGCGTCGCCACGTCGAACTCGCCGGCATCGAAGCGGGTGAGGATCTTCTGGGCGATCTCCGAGGCGAAGGCGTAGTCCACGGCGCGGTTGCCGCGGATGTCCATGGTCTCGACGATCTGATCGCGGAACTGGCGGCGCAGGAGGTCCTGCCCCTTCTTGCCCACGGTGAAGATCTTCACCGTCTTGCCCTCGGCCATCAGCTTGCGGGCATGATCGCGGGCGAGGCGCGCGATGGACGAGTTGAAGGCGCCGCAGAGGCCGCGATCGCCGGTGCAGACCACGAGCAGATGCGTCGCCTCGGCGCCCGTGCCCGACAGCAGCTTCGGGGCGCCGACGCCGCCGACGAGATTGCCGGCGAGGTTGCCGAGCACGCTCGCCATCTTCTCGGCATAGGGACGGCCGCTCTCGGCCGCCATCTGGGCCCGCCGGAGTTTCGCGGCGGCGACCATCTGCATGGCCTTGGTGATCTTCTGCGTCGCCTTCACCGAAGTGATGCGGTTGCGCAGATCCTTCAAACTCGGCATCGGGCGGGTCCGTACGGTGGGCCTCTCCTCCCCCTTGCGGGGAGGAGCCGGAGGTGGGGGTGGTGCCGGCTAGGTCGCGACCTTTTCGGCACCACCCCCACCCTGACCCTCCCCGCAAGGGGGAGGGAAAAGCGTCGCGGCTCTTTAAGCGGAGGCGATGGACTTCGCGGTCTCCTCGACCACGGCCTTCAGCTTGCCGGCGTTCTCGTCGGACAGGTCCTTCGAGTCGCGGATCGCGGTGAGCAGGGCGCCGTGCTTGGTGCGCAGCGTCGAGAGCAGCGCGTCCTCGAAGGGGCGAACCTTGGCGAGCGGCAGCTTGTCGAGATAGCCGTTCACGCCGGCATAGATCACGGCGACCTGCTCTTCCATCTTCAGCGGCGAGAACTGCGGCTGCTTCAGGAGCTCGGTGAGGCGCGAGCCGCGGTTCAGGAGCTGCTGGGTCGAGGCGTCGAGATCCGAGCCGAACTGCGCGAAGGCGGCCATCTCGCGGTACTGCGCGAGCTCGCCCTTGATCTTGCCGGCGACCTTCTTCATCGCCTTGGTCTGGGCCGAGGAGCCCACGCGCGACACCGAGAGGCCGACGTTCACCGCCGGGCGGATGCCCTGGTAGAACAGATCGGTCTCGAGGAAGATCTGGCCGTCGGTGATCGAGATCACGTTGGTCGGGATGTAGGCCGAGACGTCGTTGGCCTGGGTCTCGATGACCGGCAGCGCGGTCAGCGAGCCGGCGCCGGCGGCGTCGCCCATCTTGGCGGCGCGCTCGAGCAGGCGGCTGTGGAGGTAGAACACGTCGCCGGGATAGGCCTCGCGGCCCGGCGGGCGGCGCAGCAGCAGCGACATCTGGCGGTAGGCGACGGCCTGCTTGGAGAGGTCGTCATAGACGATCACGGCATGCATGCCGTTGTCGCGGAAGTACTCGCCCATGGCGCAGCCGGCGAAGGGGGCGATGAACTGCATCGGCGCCGCGTCCGAGGCGGTGGCGGCGATGACGATGGAGTATTCCATCGCGCCGTTGTCCTCGAGCACCTTCACGAACTGCGCGACGGTGGAGCGCTTCTGGCCGATGGCGACATAGACGCAGAAGAGCTTCGCCTTCTCGTCCGTGCCCTCGTGGCCGGCCTTCTGGTTGAGGATGGTGTCGAGCGCGATGGCGGTCTTGCCGGTCTGGCGATCGCCGATGATGAGCTCACGCTGGCCGCGGCCGACGGGGATGAGCGCGTCGACGGCCTTGAGGCCGGTGGCCATCGGCTCGTGCACGGACTTGCGCGGGATGATGCCCGGCGCCTTCACGTCCACGCGGCGACGCTCGCTGGTCTCGATGGGGCCCTTGCCGTCGATGGGGTTGCCGAGGCCGTCGACCACGCGGCCGAGCAGCGCCTTGCCGACCGGCACGTCCACGATGGCGCCGGTGCGCTTGACGGTCTGGCCTTCCTTGATCTCGCGGTCGGAGCCGAAGATCACGATGCCGACATTGTCCTGCTCGAGGTTGAGGGCCATGCCGCGCACGCCCGACTCGAACTCGACCATCTCGCCGGCCTGGACGTTGTCGAGGCCGTAGGCGCGGGCGATGCCGTCACCGACGGACAGGACCTGCCCGACTTCCGTGACCTCGGCTTCTTCGCCGAAGTTCTTGATCTGCTCTTTGAGGATCGCGGAGATCTCGGCGGCGCGAATGTCCATCGTCGGGCCTCTGTCTTGTCTTTGAATGCGTTTGATGGGGGGCGATACGAAAGCGGCCGGGCCTCGTCGAGGCTACCGGGCTCCCTGCATCGCGAGTCGGATTCCGTTGAGCTTGGTCCGCAGGGACGCGTCGACCATGCGGCTGCCCATCTTGACCACGATGCCGCCGATCAGGCCGGGCTCGACCTGGAGGTCGACGTCCACATCGGCCTTGGCCACGTCGCGCAGGGACGCCTTGATCTCCTCGAGCATGGCGTCGGAGGGCTTCTCCGCCACGCGGACCTCGGCGCGCACGACGCCCTTGGCGTCCTGCACCAGGGAGCGGTAGGCGCGGATCATGCCCGGCAGCGCGAACAGGCGGCGGTTGGCGGCGGCGAGCCGGATGAAATTGGCGCCGAGCCCCGAGATGCCGGCCTTGCCGAGCACCGCGACGATGGCAGCCTGCTGCTGCTCGCCGGTGAAGACCGGGCTCCGCACCAGGCGGAGAAGCTCGGGGCTCTCCTTGAGGAGCGCGTCGAACTTCTCGAGGGACTCGGAGACGGCGTCGATCTGGCGTTCGTCGCGGGCGAGTTCGAAAAGAGCCGATGCGTAGCGGCCGGCAACGCCTGCCACCGTGGGACCCGACTCGGAACCTGATTGCGCCACCCGCCGCTCTCTTTCGTCCTGTCCCTGCGGTTCCGCTCGTGCGCCGTGTCGTCGGCGCTCAGTGCGGGGGGCCGCGGGAAATGGGAATGCCGGCCACGCGGAAGCGGGACGTGGAGCCCCCTCCGCCGGCGCGGCGACCGCCTAGCATGGCCTCAGGGGGTGCGCAAGGCGATGGCTCGGCCGATCCGGCCCCTCTTTTCCGCCGCCGGCCCTCAGCAGGCGAGGCGATCGCAGCGGCGGGTGGCGGCGATCATGGCGGCCAGCGCCTTCGCGCCGGGATGGCCGAGGATGCCGTCGTTGCCGAGCACGTAGGAGGGCGTCGCGTAGAGCCCGAGATCGGCCGCGATCCGCATGTGGCTCTTGAGCGCCAGCCGGACCTCCTCGCTGTCGGCGACGGTCTCGATCTCGGCCGCCGGCACGCCCAGCGTCGCGGCGACCGCCAGCGCGCCCGGCCCGTCGATCCTGCCCGGCTTCGACAGCAGCTTTCCGTAGAATCCCCAGGCCGCCGCCGAGCCGAGCCTGCGCTGCACGGCCAGTGCCACCTTCGCGGCCTGTGCCGACTGCATCGACAGGATCGGATTCTGCACGAGCCCGATGCGCAGGCGCGGATCGGAGCCGGACAGCGCGATCACGTCGGCCGCCGCCTTCCGGCAATAGGGGCAGTTGAAGTCGAAGAACTCGTAGAGCGCCGTCTCGGCCTCGCGCGGGCCCACGGAGGTGACGCCCTTGAGTCGTGCCAGCTCGCCGACGATCTCGCCCGGCAGGCGCATATTGGCGATGGGCTTTCCTTCGTCGCTCGTGACGGCCACCCCCTGCCCGTAGCTCTGGGCGCCGGCCCGGCCGGCCGTGGCGAGGGAGGCGGCGGCGCCCAGCGCGCTCGCCAGAAGGGTGCGTCGGTGAAGCATGGGGTCGGCTCTGGTCGAGTGCGGGGATGCCGGCGGTCGTCGCGAGGTCGCCGGCCGGTGCCGGGGCGGGCAGTCTCCCCGATGCCTCCCGAAATGCGGCGGCGCGTTGGCGAGGACGGCCGCCGCGCCCTTCTGCGTCACCGCATCGCGCCCGGCCGCTCCCCCGTCGCCCAGGCGATGGCCTGCTCCAGCCGGTCGTTGCCCCAGAACAGCTCGCCGTCGCCGGTGAGGAAGCTCGGCGCGCCGTAGAGGCCGCGCGAGCGCGCCTCCTCGCCGGCCACGCGGAGCTTCGTCTTGTTGGCATCGGCGGCGGCGGCCTTGAGGATCTGCGTTCCGTCGAGCCCGAGGGAATCGAGGATTCCCGAGACCGCCGAGGGCTCCTCGATGGAGCGCCCCTCGGCGAAGGAGGCCGCGTACACGGCCTTCGTGAACGGCACGAGCCAGGGCTGGTCGCAGCCCAGCGTGGCGACCCGCGTCGCGCTGAGGCTGTTCTGCGGAAACGGATTCGGGCGCGTCACCGGCGGCAGGCCGTGGCGGGCGGCCTCCCGGTCGAGGTCGCGCCACATGTTGCGGCCCTTGGCGGGGAACAGGTTGAAGGGCGAGGAGGTCCAGCCCTGCGCGGCGAAGACCGGCCCGAGCAGGAACGGTTTCCAGCGCACCGCCACGTCGGCGGCCTCCGCCAGCGCCTCGATGCGCATGGCCGCGAGATAGGAGTAGGTGGAGGCGAACTCGTACCAGAATTCCAGGGTCGGCCGCCGCGCCATGGGGGTGTGCTCTCCGCTTGCCGCCGTGACGCGAGGACCGCGCCGGCTCAGCGCCCCTCCGATGTCGCGCCGCACCGTGTCGGCCATGTGGCGGAGCGCCTCGAATGACGCGCGAAAAGGGCATGCGGTTGCAGGGCGGCGGCCCGCGCGATAAGCCGCCGGCTTCCGCCCGCAGCCGAGGCGCCGCAGCTCCCATGTCCGATACCCTGTCCAAGCCCGTGAAGAAGGTCGTGCTCGCCTATTCCGGCGGCCTCGACACCTCGATCATCCTGAAGTGGCTCCAGACCACCTATGGCTGCGAGGTGGTGACGTTCACGGCCGATCTCGGCCAGGGCGAGGAGCTGGAGCCGGCGCGCAGGAAGGCGGAGCTGCTCGGCATCAAACCCGAGAACATCTTCATCGAGGACCTGCGCGAGGAGTTCGTGCGGGACTACGTCTTCCCGATGTTCCGCGCCAATGCGGTCTACGAGGGCGTCTACCTGCTCGGCACCTCCATCGCCCGGCCGCTCATCGCCAAGAAGCAGATCGAGATCGCCGAGAAGGTCGGGGCCGACGCCGTCTGCCACGGCGCCACCGGCAAGGGCAACGATCAGGTCCGGTTCGAGCTCGGCTACTACGCCCTCAAGCCCGACGTGACCGTGATCGCGCCCTGGCGCGAATGGGACATGCGCTCCCGCGAGGCGCTGATCGCCTTCGCCGAGGCCCACCAGATCCCGATCGCCAAGGACAAGCGCGGCGAGAGCCCGTTCTCGGTGGACGCCAACCTCCTGCACGCCTCCTCCGAGGGCAAGGTGCTCGAGGACCCCGCGGTCGAGGTGCCGGACTACGTCTATTCGCGCACGCTCTCCCCCGAGGAGGCGCCGGATACGCCGACGATCATCACCATCGGCTTCGAGAAGGGCGATGCGGTCTCCATCGACGGCGAGCGCCTGTCGCCCGCGACCCTGCTCGCGAAGCTGAACCAACTCGGCCACGACAACGGCATCGGCCGGCTCGATCTCGTCGAGAACCGCTTCGTCGGCATGAAGAGCCGCGGCATGTACGAGACCCCCGGCGGCACCATCCTGCTGCCGGCCCACCGCGCCATCGAGTCGATCACCCTCGACCGGGGCGCGGCCCATCTCAAGGACCAGCTCATGCCGCAATACGCGGAGCTGATCTATAACGGCTTCTGGTTCTCGCCGGAGCGCGAGATGCTCCAGGCACTCATCGACAAGAGCCAGGAGAAGGTCACGGGCAGCGTGCGGCTCAAGCTCTACAAGGGCGGCGTCCATGTGATCGGCCGCGAGAGCCCGCACTCGCTCTACGACCAGGATCTCGTCACCTTCGAGGAAGGCGCCGTCGCCTACGACCACCGGGATGCTGCGGGCTTCATCAAGCTCAACGCGCTGCGCCTGCGGACGCTCGCCCAGCGCAAGAAGCGCGACACCTGAAACACGCGGCGTGGGGAGGCCCGGCCTTGAATGCCGGCGCTTCCCTACCGACCTCCGTGGCGCGCCTGCGGTCGGGCGCTCTACGGAGAAAATCATGCCGCACCACGACACCATCGCCCTTTCGGGCGTGATCCAGCACGTCTTCGCGCACCGCTTCACCCTTGAAGCGGACGGGCACACTCATCTCGCCGATCTCGGCCCGAAGGGCGCGGCGGCCTTTCCGCTCGAGGCCGGGCTGTCCGTGACGCTGGAGGGCGAGCGCCGCCCCTCGGAGATCAAGGTCACGCTGATCGAGGCGGGCGGGCGCGAGCCCGTCCGCATCGCGCACAAGAAGCCGCATCACGCTCCGGGGCATGTCCACGCGGACGAGCCCGCCGATCCGGCCGGCGCGCTCGCGGCGGTGACGAAGGCCGGATGGACCCCCGAGGGCGAGCCCCGCCGCAAGCCAAAACATTTCGAGATCCTGGCGCGCCGGGACGGCGACGCCTGGACCGAGCTGCACGTCGATTTCGCGGGCTCTGTCTACAAGCGGAAGCCGGCCGCCCCCGACAAATGGGCCGTTCCGGCCTGACCGCACGAGAGCGGGGCTGCGTTCGCGCGGCCCCGACCTCCGGCCCTAGCCGACGCGCCGGGCGAACGGTCCCGGCGCGATGTCGGCGTGGCGCAGCAGGTTCTGGAGCGCCGGCTGCATCTCCCGATGCAGTTCCGCCAGGTGATCGGACGCCGCGTCCGAGCCGAGATGGCGCCGCATCTCCGCATAGAGATCGCCCGAGCCGCCATAGGGGCGCGCGGTGTCGATGGCCGGCACGTCGTTCTCCGCGTCCCAGCGCACCGCGAGATGCCGCAGCAGGGCGAGATGCTCGGCGCTGACGTCGAAGGTGACGTGCTCCGGGGAGGCGCCGGTTTCCTCGTCGCGGAAGAGGTCGAGCATCTCCTCCGGCGGCAGCTTGGCCAGGGGGTTGTGATAGGCGTAGCGGCCGGGCTTTAGCGCCGCGTTCGCCACGAATACCGCCAGCGCCTCGCCGAGCGCCCGGTGCTCCTCGTCCGTCCCCTCGTCGTCGCCGGTGACGTTGGAGATATCCTCGGCCCGGTCGAGGCTGCCATAGGGCGCCTGCGGGTTGAGGATCGGAGCGCCGCAGCCGGCGGGGTTCCAGGCGACCGCCATGCGCCGGATCAGGGCGATCCGCTCCAGCGTCAGGTCGAATGTCGCGTCGTCGGCCATGCTGCCCCCTCGCCGGATCCGCGTCCGGCGCGGCGCTTCTACGCGAGGGGCCGGCGGGGCGCTACCGGTGCTGGAGACAACCCGTCAATCCGCCGACGCCGCGCATCAGCGCCTCGATGCGCGCCGCCCGCGCCCGCACCCCGCGCGAAGGCTTCGACGCGCTGCGCAGGATCGGGTTCGGCAGGATCGCGGCGAGCAATGCCGCCTCGTTGCGGGTCAGCGCGCGCGCGTCCTTGCCGAACCAGCGGCGCGCGGCGGCTTCCGCCCCGAACACCCCCTCCCCCCATTCGGCAGGGCTATCGCACATGAGTAAAGAGATTGAAGAGATAGTCTTTGCTCCACGCGGCGTGCTTCATCTTCTTGCGGATGGGCAGGTCGGACGGGTGTGACTCCAAGATGTTGCGCGCGAGGCGG
>NZ_JBNHES010000015.1:0-140263 GCF_050591105.1 Methylobacterium endophyticum | reverse complement strand
GGTCGCGCCAGCGCCCGCCGCCCCGCACGCATAGGCCCGCCATGTCCATCCTGATCGACGCATCGACCAAGGTCATCTGCCAGGGCTTCACGGGGAAGAACGGCACCTTCCATTCCGAGCAGGCGATCGCCTACGGAACGCGGATGGTGGGAGGCACCTCGCCGGGCAAGGGCGGCGCGAAGCACCTGAACCTGCCGGTGTTCGACACCGTGGCCGAGGCGAAGGAGGCCACGGGGGCCACCGCGAGCGTGGTCTACGTGCCGCCGCCGGGCGCGGCCGACGCCATCCTGGAGGCGGTGGCCGCCGAGATGCCGCTGATCGTGTGCATCACGGAAGGGATCCCGGTGCTCGACATGGTGCGGGTGAAGCGCGCCCTGACCGGCTCGAAGTCGCGGCTGGTGGGCCCGAACTGCCCCGGCATCGTCACGGCGGGGGAATGCAAGATCGGGATCATGCCGGCCAACATCTTCAAGCCGGGCAAGGTCGGGATCGTGTCGCGGTCGGGGACCCTGACCTACGAGGCGGTGTTCCAGACCACGAATGCCGGGCTCGGCCAGACCACGGCGGTGGGCATCGGCGGCGATCCGGTGAAGGGCACCGAGTTCATCGACATGCTGGAGCTGTTCCTGGCCGACGACAAGACCGACGCCATCGTGATGATCGGCGAGATCGGCGGCTCGGCGGAGGAAGAGGCCGCGCAGTTCCTCGCCGATGAAGCCAAGCGCGGGCGGAAAAAGCCGATGGTGGGCTTCATCGCCGGGCGCACGGCCCCTCCGGGCCGCCGCATGGGCCATGCCGGCGCCATCATCTCCGGCGGCAAGGGCGGCGCCGAGGACAAGATCGAGGCCATGCAGCGCGCAGGCATCACCGTCTCCCCCTCCCCCGCAAGGCTCGGCTCAACCCTCCTCGACGTCATGAAGGGCTGAACAACGCGCCGCCGGCATGCGGACGACGCATGCCGGGGAAACCCATATCAGGCGGACGGAACCCGGCGCAGGCGCCGGGCCCGGCCGAAATCGGAACAGGCCGGCCGGCTCCGCACCGGACGGCCGCGCGGCAAGGCCGAAGGGTCCGCGACCCCGAGCGCCTCGCCTAGAAACCCAGGAAGACCGGACGATGGCACGCCAGGACGTGAACGAAGCGCTCCTCGAAACCTCGTTCCTCTACGGCGGCAACGCCGCCTATATCGAGGAACTCCAGGCCGCCTTCGCGCGCGACCCCTCCTCCGTCGACCCGGAGTGGCAGGGCTTCTTCCGGGGCCTGGGCGAAGACAACGTCCTCGTCGAGAAGAACGCGGCGGGCGCCTCCTGGACCAAGCCGAACTGGCCGATCCCCGCCAATGGCGAGATCGTATCGGCGCTCGACGGCAACTGGGCCACCCTGGAGAAGGCCGTCGGCGAGAAGATCCGCGCCAAGGACGGAGCGACGAAGCCCGCCGAGGGCGCCTCGGTCGCCGCGACCGTCGGCGTCTCGGTGGAGCAGGCCACAAAGGATTCCGTGCGCGCGATCATGCTGATCCGCGCCTACCGCATGCGCGGCCACCTGCATGCCAAGCTCGACCCGATCGGGCTGGCGCCACGCGGCGACCATGAGGAGCTGCACCCGCAGCATTACGGCTTCCAGGAAAGCGACTGGGACCGCCCGATCTTCCTCGACAATGTGCTGGGCCTGACCTTCGGTACGATCCGCGAGATCGTCAACATCCTCGAGCGGACCTACTGCCAGACGGTCGGCGTCGAGTTCATGCACATCTCCGACCCCGCCGAGAAGGCGTGGATCCAGGAGCGCATCGAGGGCAAGGACAAGGAGATTTCCTTTACGCCGGAAGGGCGTAGAGCCATCCTCAACAAGCTCATCGAAGCGGAGGGGTTCGAGAAGTTCCTCGACCTCAAATATACCGGCACCAAGCGCTTCGGCCTCGACGGCGGCGAGTCGATGGTCCCGGCACTGGAGCAGATCATCAAGCGCGGCGGCGCGCTCGGCGTTCAGGAGATCGTGCTCGGCATGGCCCATCGCGGCCGTCTGAACGTGCTCACCAACGTGATGGCGAAGCCCTTCCGGGCGGTGTTCAACGAGTTCAAGGGCGGCTCGGCCTCCCCCGCCGAGGTCGAGGGCTCCGGCGACGTGAAGTACCATCTCGGCGCGTCGTCTGATCGCGCCTTCGACGGCAACAACGTCCACCTCTCGCTGACCGCCAACCCGTCGCATCTCGAGATCGTCGATCCGGTAGTGCTGGGGAAGGTGCGCGCCAAGCAGGACCAGCACGCCAAGCCGAATGTCGAGCGCCGCAAGGTGCTGCCGCTGCTGATCCACGGCGACGCGGCCTTCGCCGGGCAGGGCGTGGTGGCCGAGTGCCTCGGCCTGTCGGGCCTCAAGGGCCACCGCACCGGCGGCTCGATCCACTTCATCATCAACAACCAGATCGGCTTCACCACCGATCCGCGTTTTTCACGGTCTTCTCCGTACCCGTCCGACGTGGCAAAGATGGTCGAGGCGCCGATCTTCCACGTCAACGGCGACGACCCGGAGGCCGTGACCTTCGCGGCCAAGGTGGCGACCGAGTACCGGCAGAAATTCGGCAAGCCCGTCGTCATCGACATGCTCTGCTACCGCCGCTTCGGCCATAACGAGGGCGACGAGCCGGCCTTCACCCAGCCGAAGATGTACCAGCGCATCCGCAAGCATCCGACGGTGCTGGAGACCTACGGCCGGAAGCTCGTCGAGAACGGGACGCTGACCCAGGAGCAGCTCGACGCTCGCAAGGCCGAGTTCCGCACGATGCTCGACGGCGAGCTCGATGTCGCCACAGCCTACAAGGCCAACAAGGCCGACTGGCTCGACGGCCGCTGGTCCGGTTTCAAGGCCGTGCGCGAGGACGTGGACGACCCGCGTCGCGGCCAGACCGGGGTGCCGATCGAGACGCTGCGCGAGATCGCCCAGAAGATCACCCAGGTGCCGCCGGGCTTCCACCTGCACCGGACGATTCAACGCTTCCTCGACAACCGCGCCAAGGCCGTGGAGACCGGCGCCGGCATCGATTGGGCGACCGCCGAGGCGCTGGCTTTCGGCTCGATCCTGCTCGACGGCCACCGCGTCCGCCTCTCCGGCCAGGACGTGGAGCGCGGCACCTTCTCGCAGCGCCATGCCGTGGTGATCGACCAAGAGAACGAACAGCGCTTCACCTCGCTGAACGCCATCCGCGAGGGGCAGGCGCCGCTCGAGGTCATCAACTCGATGCTCTCGGAGGAGGCGGTGCTCGGCTTCGAGTACGGCTACTCCCTGGCCGAGCCGAACGCGCTGGTGCTCTGGGAGGCGCAGTTCGGCGACTTCGCCAACGGCGCCCAGGTGGTGGTGGACCAGTTCATCTCCTCGGGCGAGCGCAAGTGGCTGCGCATGTCCGGCCTGACCCTGCTGCTGCCGCACGGCTACGAGGGCCAGGGGCCAGAGCACTCCTCCGCCCGCCTGGAGCGCTATCTCCAGATGTGCGCCGAGGACAACATGCAGGTGGCGAACTGCTCGACGCCGTCGAACTACTTCCACATCCTGCGCCGGCAGCTGAAGCGCGACTTCCGCAAACCGCTGATCCTGATGACGCCGAAGTCGCTGCTGCGCCACAAGCGGGCGGTCTCGAACATCGACATGATCGCGGAAGGCTCGACCTTCCACCGCATCCTCTGGGACGATGCCGAGCACGAGAGCGACGGCATCAAGCTCGTGAAGGACGACAAGATCCGCCGCGTCGTGCTGTGCACGGGCAAGGTCTATTACGACCTGCTGGAGGAGCGCGAGAAGCGCGGCGTCTCCGACATCTACCTGATGCGCGTCGAGCAGCTTTATCCGTTCCCGCTCAAGGCGCTCGCCAACGAGATGAGCCGCTTCCGCAACGCGGAGGTGGTCTGGTGTCAGGAAGAGCCGAAGAACATGGGTTCCTGGGCCTTCGTCGAGCCCTATCTCGAATGGGTGCTCGGGCAGGCCGGCGCCGCCGTCAAGCGCGTCCGCTATGTCGGGCGCCCGGCCTCGGCCTCGACGGCGGTGGGCCAGATGTCGAAGCACCAGGCCCAGCTCCAGGCGTTCCTCAACGAGGCCCTCGCGGTCTGATTTTTTGCGATTTGGCGGCGCGCCTCCTGCGCCGTTCCGACTACCGGCCGCACGGCCCAACCGATCCGGCAGAGCAAGTAATGGCAACCGACATCCTCGTCCCGACGCTCGGCGAATCCGTCAGCGAGGCCACCATCGGCCGCTGGTTCAAGAAGCCCGGCGATACGGTGGCCGCCGACGAGCCCCTGGTGGAGCTCGAAACCGACAAGGTCACGCTGGAGGTGAACGCCCCCGCCGCCGGCGAGCTCGGCGAGATCCTCGTCAAGGACGGCGAGACGGTGGAGCCCGGCGCGCTGCTCGGCTCGATCGTCGAGGCCGGCGCGGGCGGCGCCAAGCCCGCTCCCGCGAAGGCGCCCGAGCCCAAGGCCGCCCCCGCCGAGACCAAGGCCGAGAGCCGGACGGAAGCGTCGAAGGAGGCGGCTCCCGCCAAGGACGCGCCCGCCCGCGAGCCCGGCGACAACGGCCCGGCGGTGGCCAGGATCGCGCGGGAATCGGGGGTCGATCCGGCCTCCGTCGCCGGCAGCGGCAAGGACGGCCGCGTGACCAAGGGCGACATGCTCGCCGCCGTCGCCAAGGGGCCCTCCCCGGCTCCGGCCGCGAAGGAGGCCCGGCCCACGCTGCCGCGCGCGCCCTCCGCGCCGGACGACGCGTCGCGCGAGGAGCGCGTGCGCATGACCAAGCTCCGCCAGACCATCGCGCGCCGCCTCAAGGACGCGCAGGACACGGCCGCGATGCTGACGACGTTCAACGACGTCGACATGTCCGCCGTGATGGCGATGCGGACCCAGTACAAGGACGCCTTCGAGAAGAAGCACGGCACGAAGCTCGGCTTCATGGGCTTCTTCACCAAGGCGGTGATCGGGGCGCTCAAGGACGTGCCGGCGGTCAACGCCGAGATCGACGGCCAGGACATCGTCTACAAGAACTATTATCACGTCGGCATCGCCGTCGGGACGGACAAGGGCCTCGTCGTGCCGGTCGTGCGCGACGCCGACGACCTGTCCATCGCCGGCATCGAGAAGAAGATCTCCGGCTTCGGCAAGAAGGCCCGCGACGGCAAGCTCTCCATCGAGGACATGCAGGGCGGCACCTTCACCATCACCAACGGCGGCATCTACGGTTCGCTGATGTCGACGCCGATCCTCAACGCGCCGCAGTCGGGCATTTTGGGCATGCACCGCATCGAAGAACGCCCTGTGGTGCGCGGCGGAAAAATCGAGGCGCGGCCGATGATGTATCTCGCCCTGTCCTACGATCACCGCATCGTCGACGGGAAGGAGGCCGTGACCTTCCTCGTTCGCGTCAAGGAGGCGCTGGAGGACCCGGCGCGCCTGGTGCTGGATCTCTGATGCGACGCCGGCGGAGCTTACGGATAACGTCGTGCAAACCTGGGTTCTTCTCTCGGAAATCCTGAGGAACCTTGCGCTTGGGCTCGCGGCCTTCGGAGGCGTCGTGCTTGCATGGTGGAAGCTGATACCGGAACGGACGCAGGCTGGTTCGGCGGCAGCGCAAGCCGAACTCGCCCGCCGAGCCCATGTCACGGAGTTGTTCAACAGAGCCGCCGGTCAACTTGCGGATGAGCGTCTCGAAGTACGGCTCGCGGCTATCTATGTTCTGCGCGAGGTCGGACGTGATTTCCCGGACTTGGCAACCCCGGTCTTCGAGCTGTTACAAGCCCATCTGAGAGAGCGCAAAACGACATATGAAGATTTGGATCCGCCCATTGATGTGAAGGCTGTCATCGACACATTGCGCATGAGGATCGCCTCCGATGGAACTCCACGAGAGCCATAAAACCAAGCTCGTCTTGAATGTAAGAGGGGCCTACATTCGCCGAACGGATTTCAGCAATACGAACCTTGCTGATGCAGACCTTTCGCACGCCGATGCAAGCGGTGCGTCCTTCAGAAATTCAAACTTCAAGAATGCACGGCTTATCGAAACAATCCTGCGCGGATCGGATCTTTCAGGTGCGAAGAACTTGACCATCGATCAGCTTTCTTCGGCCATAATCGATGACAAGACTATCTTGCCCGACTATATTGATCGATCAAAATTGATTGATCGTACCGCACGCTCTCACGAACTGCTGGGCTGAGCCTTATATGTCCAATACCTACGATCTCGTCGTCATCGGCACCGGCCCCGGCGGCTATGTCTGCGCCATCCGCGCCGCGCAGCTCGGCCTACGCACCGCCGTGGTGGAGAAGCGGGCGACGCATGGCGGCACCTGCCTCAATGTCGGCTGCATCCCCTCGAAGGCGCTGCTGCATGCCTCCGAGGCGTTCGAGGAGGCCGCCAAGCATTTCGCCGGTCTCGGCGTGATCGTGAGCGCGCCCAAGCTCGACCTCAAGACGATGATGGCCTTCAAGGACGAGGGCGTCGCCGGCAACACCAAGGGCGTCGAGTTCCTGCTCAAGAAGAACAAGGTCGACACCTTCCACGGCACCGGCCGCATCGCCGGGGCGGGCCGCGTCGAGGTGATCTCCGAGGACGGCGGCAACCGGATGCTGGAGACGAAGAACATCGTCATCGCCACGGGCTCGGACGTCGCGAGACTGCCGGGCGTCGCCATCGACGAGAAGGTGGTCGTCTCCTCCACCGGCGCGCTCGAACTCGACAAGGTGCCGAAGAAGCTCGTCGTCATCGGCGCGGGCGTCATCGGGCTCGAGCTCGGCTCGGTCTGGCGGCGGCTCGGAGCCGAGGTCACGGTGATCGAGTATCTCGACCGGGTGCTGCCGGGCATGGACGGCGAGGTCGGCAAGCAGTTCGAGCGCCTGATGGGCAAGCAGGGCATCGCCTTCAAGCTGTCCTCGAAGGTCACGGGCGTCACGGTGGAGAAGAAGGGCGGCGCCACCGTCACCGTGGAGCCGGCCGCCGGCGGCGAGGCCGAGACGCTCCAGGCCGACGTGGTGCTGGTGGCCATCGGCCGGGTGCCCTACACGGAGGGGCTCGGGCTCGACACGGTGGGCGTGCAGACGGACAACCGCGGCCGCATCCAGACCGACAGCCACTACGCCACCAACGTCACCGGCATCTACGCCATCGGCGACGTCATCGCCGGGCCGATGCTCGCCCACAAGGCCGAGGACGAGGGGATGGCGGTGGCCGAGATCCTCGCCGGCAAGTCGGGCCATGTGAACTACGGCGTGATCCCGAACGTGATCTACACCTTCCCCGAGGTCGCCTCGATCGGGCGCACCGAGGAGGAACTGAAGAAGGACGGCATCGCCTACAATGCCGGCAAGTTCCCCTTCACCGCCAACGGCCGCGCCAAAGTCAACCGCACCACGGACGGCTTCGTGAAGATCCTGGCGGACGCCACCACCGACAAGGTGCTCGGCGTGCACATCGTGGGGGCGGATGCCGGCAACCTGATCGGGGAGCTTGCCGTGGCCATGGAGTTCGGCGCCAGCGCCGAGGACGTGGCGCGCACCTGCCACGCTCACCCGACCCTGACCGAGGCGGTGAAGGAAGCCGCCCTCGCGGTGGGCAAGCGCGCCATCCACATGTGAGGGTGGTCCGGCGCGCCGGCGGTGTCAGGCCGAGCGGCGCGCCTGCGGCAGGTCGGCGATGCGCAGCAGCGCCGTCGGGGCCGGCAGTGCGGTCAGCGCGTTCAGCAGGTAAGGACGGCGAAGCGCCAGGGCGTGATGTAGCGCCAGGTCGATATCGCGGGCGTAGAACGGCATCCTCAGCACGAAATCGACGCCGAAATAGCGCGCGGCATGCGCGATCGGCTCGGGATCGCCGCCCGTCATCAGCGTCAGCCGGGTCGGCAGGTCGAGCGGCTGCGCCTGACAGGCAAGCTCCAGCCCGTCGAGACCGTCCAGCCTGACATCGATGAAGGCCGCCTCGTAGGCGCCCATCCGCAGCAGCTTGAGGGCATGCCGCCCGCAATCGGTCTCGTCGATGGCGAAGCTGAATCCGCTGCGCCCGAGCACGCGGGCGACCATTCCTCGCCCGACCTCCGAGGACGAGGCGAGCAGGATCGAGGTCGACGTCATGCGGCGGGCGTTGGCGACCAGCAGGCTGCCGATATGCTCGGGATCGAGCGGGATCTTGAGGACCTCGTAGGCCCCGAGGCTCTGAGCGAGTTCCTGCCATTGCGGGAAAACGCGGCCCGCGACGAGCACGAGGCACGGAATGGTCATGCCGCGCTTGCGCGCCAGCGCCACCGCCTCCGGACCGCTCATGCCTTCGAGCTGGAGCGCGACGAAGCCGATGGTCGGCCGGTGGGCCAGGATCAGGTCGAGGACGCCCTGCCCGCTCTCGGTCTCGAGCACCTTGGCCGCCGGATCGAAATGGAGGACCGTCTCGATGAGCGTGCGCCGTCGGCCTGCATTGCTGTCCGCGATCAGCACCGTCGCGCCGTTCGACGCCGGCAGGCTTGGGCGGGTGAGGTCGGGCATGTCCCGCATCGTCATTCGAGAGTGCACAATTTGCACGCCCGCAATCAAACACCAGAATGATGAGCGCCGGATTAATTCGGTGCCCCGAACCGTGGCATCGGACCTTAGTATGACCCGGACGATCCTCTACGCGTCCCGCCCCACGCGGCGGTTGAGCGCGGAGCGGGGATGCGCTGCCTCGAAGGCGCTCATCAGGCGCGCCGCGTCGACCTGGGTGTAGATCTGCGTCGAGGACAGCGAGGCGTGGCCGAGCAGCTCCTGGATGGCGCGCAGCTCGCCCTGGCGCCCGAGCAGATGCGTCGCGAAGGAATGGCGCAGCGCGTGCGGCGTGGCGCTCTCCGGCAGGCCGAGCGCGCCGCGCAGGCCCGCGACCGCGTATTGGATCACGCGCGGCGAGAGCGGCCCGCCGCGCGCGCCCACGAACAGGGGGCCTTCCGCCGGCAATGGATAAGGACAAAGGGAAAGATAGTCGGCAATCGAACGCGTCACCACGGGCAGGACCGGGACCATGCGCTCCTTGCCGCCCTTGCCGAGGATGGTGATCGCGTCGGTGCCGCCATCGGGCGCGTCGCCCCGGCGCAGGCCCAGCGCCTCCGAGATGCGAAGCCCGGCCCCGTAGAGCAGCGAGAGGACCGCCGCGTCGCGGGCGAGAACCCAGGGTTCGCGCGGATCGCCGAGGCGGGCCTCCGGCGTCGTCACCGCCAGGGCCGCGGCGACGGGCAGCGGGCGCGGCAACCGCCGCTCGACCTTGGGGGAGCGCACCGCTCCGAGCGCGGCGACGCTGCCATGGCCCTCGCGCTCCAGATGGCGGGCGAAGGAGCGCAGGCCGGCAAGCATGCGCATCAGCGTCCGCCCGCAGGCGCCGTCCGCCCGCCGCGCCGCCATGAAGGCGCGCAGGTCGCGCGGCTTCAGGACGACGAGATCGGCGATGCGGCTCGGGCGGCCGAGGCGGCCGTCGAGGAAGACCAGGAACTGCCGGAGGTCGCGGTCGTAGGCTTCGACCGTCTTGGCCGACAGCCGCCGCTCGCCGACGAGACCGCCGCGCCAGCCCAGGATCGCCGCGCGGACGCCGCCGTCGCCGGGGGGGACGGCGAGCGCGGCGGGGTCGCTCGGGGCTCGGAGGGCGCGTGGCATGATGCGATCAGGCGCATCCTCTCCTTGACGTCCGGTTGACGGCCCGGCACGGGCTCGCCGAACGGCGTTTCCCCACCAGATAGGAGCGCAACGCCGCCGCCACAGGGAAGCCCGATGTCGAAGCCCGTCCACTCCATGATCCGCGTCCTCGACGAGCAGCGCTCGCGCGACTACTACGCCCGCGCCTTCGGGCTGGAGGTATCGGGCCGCTTCGATTTCCCCACCTTCACCCTGATCTACATGCGCGACGCCGCCTCGCCCTTCGAGCTCGAGCTCACCGTCAACAAGGACAGGACCGAGCCCTACGCCCTCGGCGACGGCTACGGCCACATCGCCTTCACGGTCGCGGATATCGAGGCGGAGCATGCCCGCTTCGAGCGCGAGGGCCTGCCGGCCACGCCGGTGAAGGAGCTGGCCCACGAGGGCACGCCGCTGGCGAGGTTCTTCTTCGCGACGGACCCGGACGGCTACAAGATCGAGGTCATCCAGCGCGGCGGCCGCTTCGCCTGACCGGCGGCGCATGGCTGTTGTGCGGGCGCATCGGTGGCGGAGGGCGACCTCCGCCGCCACATGAAGGGGCGATGGACACCCCGTCCGCCCCTTCAGGAACCCGATGGCCTCCCCCCGCATCGTCTGCATCCGTCACGGCGAATCGACCTTCAACGCCGCGCATCGCCTCACGGGCGAGGATCCGGGCCATGTCGACGCGCGGCTGACGGAGCGGGGCCGGGCGCAGGTGGATGCGGCACGCGCGCGCCTGCACGACATCCCCTTCGATCTCGTCGTGACCTCGCCGCTGACGCGGGCCATCGAGACCACCATGGGCCTGTTCGGCGAGCACCCGTCGCGACCCGAGGTCCTGGTCGAGGTGCTGCACCGCGAGTGCCAGGAGAGCAGTTGCGACGTCGGCCGGGCCGCCTCCGAGATCGCGGCCGAGTTCCCGCATCTCAAGGTCGACCACCTGCCCGAGGTGTGGTGGCACGCCGAGGAGGAGGTCGCCCCGGGAAGCTACCCCGTGGAGCCCCGCGCGCTGTTCGACGGCCGGGTCGCGGCCTTCCGCCAATGGCTGGCGCGCCGCCCCGAGAGGATCCTCGCGGTGGTCGGACACGGGACGTTCTTCTACCACCTGACCGGCGTGTGGCTCGACAACTGCCAGAGCGTGGAGTTCGACCCGGTCTCGGGCCGCCGCACCGCGGCCTGACACAGGCTCAGCCGCCGGCGCCGACCGCGAGGCCGGAGAGCATCGCCACGCCCAGCACCAGCACGAAGGCGGCGGCCAGGAGTTCCAGGCCGCTCAGCGCCAGCGCGCCGCCCCGGCCGCGCCCGCCGGCCAGACGCAGCGCCAGTCCCTTGGCGAAGACGGCGAGGCTCGCCAGAGCGCCCGTGGTGATCGCGGTGCCGAGCGCCATGGCGAGGGTGGCGAGGATGCCGGCGCCGAGCATCCCCCGGCTCGCCGAGAAGACGAGGATGAGGATCGCCCCTGCGCAGGGGCGCGAGCCGGCGGCCAGCACCACCCCGGCGCGCTCGCGCCAGGTGTCGAGCCGCCCGATCGCCTCGGCGTCGCCGAGACGGGCATGCCCGCAACCGGGTCCGCACGCGCCGCCGGAAGAGACGAGCATGCCGGCCTTGCGCCAGGCGATCGCGAGACCCAGCGCCGCCACGAGGGCGAAGCTCACGCTCTCGATCAGCGTGCCGGCGCGGTTCATGCCGGCGGCCGTGGCGCCGAGGATCAGCATGCCCGCCGCCACGATGGCGATGGCGACGAGGGCCTGGAGCAGGGCGGCGGCGGCGCTGAGCGAGAGCCCGCGCCGCAGGCTGCGCTCCCCGGCGACGATGTAGCCGGCGATCACCGCCTTGCCGTGTCCGGGCCCGGCCGCGTGGATCACCCCGTAGACGAAGCCCAGCGTCGCGACGGGGAGCCAGCTTCCGCCGTCCTTCAGGAGAGCGACCGCCGCCTCGAGATGGCGCGAGAAGCTCGACTGGAAGGCGATCAGCCATCCGCCGATCCCGGCGGGCGACGGCGCCGCCTCGCGGAAGCCGATGCCGAAGGGCGAGCGCGGCGGCGGGGCGAGGCCCGGCGCGACGAGGGCGACGGCCGCCGCGAGCATCCCGGCCGCGATGGCGACGGCGCCCAGGAGCAGCGCGATCCGCAGGACGAGGCGGCGGGAGGAGAGTCCCGGCGAGCGATCGACGGCGACGCCGAGGGCCATCAGCCGATCCTCACGGGCAGGCCACGAGAACGCGGTTGGCGAACTGGGTGCCGTAGCTCGAGGCGGCGGTGAGCGCTTCGAAGAAGGCTTCCGAGAGGCCGGGCTTGGCCGCGTCGGCGGTCTTGGCGTCCTGGGTCTTGGGGCGGGTCACGGTGGCGGTGCAGCCGGCGGGTGCGCCCGCGAGCGTGACGGCGTCCGCCGATTCGGAGAGGCCGAAGGAGACGAAATAGGTGGGGTCGTAGACTTCCAGCGCCACCACGCCCCGGCCCTGCGCGGCGGGCGCCTTCAGCGGCAGGCGGAATGTCAGGGTGAGCGCGCCGTCCGCCATCTCCATGCGCGGCTCGGCCGGCTCGGCGAAGACCTGCTCTTTGCCGGCGACCTTGAGCTTGGTGAAATAGGCGAACTCGGCGAGCCCGGCGGTGTTCTCGGTCGCGAGCCCGGCCAGCTCGTCGGGGGAGAACTTGCCGTCGCCGTTCTTGTCAAGCCCTTGCGTGATGAAGCTCGAATAGGCGGCATCGAAGGTCCAGGCGTGGCGCAGGGCGACGACCTTGCCGTCGGCATACTCCACCCGCGCCTTGGCCGTGACCCAGACATGGGGATGCGCCTCGGCAGGCGCGGTCCCGAGGGCCGCGAGGGCGAAAAGACCGGGGAGAAGGCGCGGGCAGGTCGGCATGGCGGCCTCGAACGCTCGCGTCTCACGGTTAACGAAGAGTCAACGCAGCAACGGTCTCAAGCCTCTCCGGTCAGTGGGGCGAAAGCGAGGCGCCGGGCGGCCCCACCCGCCCCGGCGGAAACAGGGAAAGCGTCGGGAGGCCCTATCGCCCCTTCAGCGCCGCCGAGCGGATCGCGCTCAGGGTCGCGCCGGGCGAGATCGCGTCCGTCGAGATCTTGAGGTGGACGATCGAGGCCACCCCCGAGGCGCGGGCGGCCGCCAGCGCGGCGGGGAACTCGGCCGTCGTCTCGACGGTGACGCCGAAGCCGCCGAAGGTGCGGGCGTAGTCCGCGAAATCGGGGTTCCTCAGGTCGGTGGCCGAGACGCGGCCGGGGAAGTCCCGCTCCTGATGCATGCGGATGGTGCCGTAACTGGCATTGTCGCAGACGATGCAGACGATGGGCAGATCGTGCTGGATCGCGGTGGCGAATTCCTGGCCGTTCATCAGGAAGTCGCCGTCGCCATTGAGCGAGATCACGGTCCGGTCCGGGTAGAGCCGCTTGATGCCCACCGCCGCCGGCACGCCGTAGCCCATGGAGCCGGAGGTCGGCGCCACATGCGAGCCGAGCCGGCGGAAACGGAAGAAGCGGTGGATCCAGGCGGCGTAGTTGCCCGCGCCGTTGCAGATGATGGCGTCCTCGGGGAGCGCCTCGCGCAGATGCACCATCACCTCGCCGAGGTTCACGCCGCCGGGCTGGGGCGTCGCCACCTCGCTCCAGTCGAGATACTCGGCATGGGCCGCGCGGGTGATGTCGCTCCAGGGTTTCTGCGCGGGCGCCGGCAGGGCAGCCATGGCGGCGGCCATGCGCGAGGGCGCCGCGTTGATGCCGAGATGCGGCACGTAGACCCGGCCCAGCTCCTCCGGCCCCGGATGGACATGGACGAGCTTGCAGGACGGGTTCGGGATGCCGAGCACGGCATAACCCTGGCTCGGGATCTCGCCGAGGCGCCCGCCAAGCACGATCAGCAGGTCGGCGGCTTTCACCCGCGCCACCAGCTTGGCGTTGGCGCCGAGGCCGAGATCGCCGGCATAGGCCGGGTGCAGGGGGTCGAACAGCGGCAGCCGGCGGTAGCTCGTGGCCACCGGCATGTCGAAGCGGTCGGCGAAGGCGCGGATGTCCGCGTAGGCCCTCTCGCTCCAGCGGCTGCCGCCGAGCAGCAGGAAGGGCCGCTCGGCCGCCGCGATGAGCGCGGCGAGCTCGGCCATCTCCTCGGCGCCGGGCGCGGCCTCGATCGCCTTCCATGGCGCCGCCAGCGGGCCGGGGCAGGCCTCCTTCAGCATGTCCTTCGGCAGCGCCATCACCACAGGGCCCGGACGGCCGGAGGTGGCGGTGTGGAAGGCGCGGGAAACGTATTCCGGCACGCGGGCGGGGTCGTCGATCTCGGTGGCCCATTTCGAAATGGGGCCGAAGGCGGCGCGGTAGTCCATCTCCTGGAAGGCCTCGCGGTCGCGCTGGCCGCGCTCGATCTGCCCCGCGAATAGGATCATCGGGGTCGAGTCCTGCTGGGCGATGTGGATGCCCGCCGACGCGTTGGTGGCGCCGGGCCCGCGCGTGACGAAGCAGATGCCGGGCTCGCCCGTCGCCTTGCCGTGGGCCTCCGCCATCATCGCGGCGCCCCCTTCCTGGCGGCAGGTCGTGACCGTGATGCCCGATTCGTAGAGCGCGTCGAGCACCGGCAGGAAGCTCTCGCCGGGCACGGTGAAGACGTGGCGCACGCCGTTGGCGGCCAGTTGCGCGACGAGGGCGCTCGCGGCGCTGCGGGCTTGTGTGTCGCTGGACATCGGGTTCACGCTCGGAAATGTCGCGGAGTCGGCGGCGAGCTTAAGCGCGAAAGCTTAAGCGAAGCCCGCCTACGGGGTGACGAGGCTGCCGGCCGTCGCGGCTTGGCGGCGCCGGCGGGGCTTGCGCGGGGACGCGGCGATCGCCGGAAGGCCGCCGAACCGCTCCGACAGGCTCGGCGCGGGAGCCGGCGCGGTCTCCTCGCCATGCAGCACCTGCTTCAGGCGGGAGAGGGCGTCGGGATCGGCGGCGAGGAGATCGTGGGCGAAATGGGTCATCGGGTCGGTCCGGATCCGCGGCGGATCGCTCGGCACCTTGAGGCCCCGCGCCTGTGCGGACCCGCAAGGAATTCGCTCGAATTGTCGCGATGACTCGCTTTTCCAGACCGACCCCGAAAAACTCCGGCTCCGATACTGGTGAACGGACTATAACCGCGCGCAGGGCGGCGTCTGCGAGAGAAGAATACTCAGTCCGGCCCCGATCCCCGGCTTCGACGGGACCGCGTCTCCTTCGCACCCCGCCTCCCCTTCGGGGACGGACCGCGCTATCTCGCGGCTGGCGGCGGCCGGATTCACCCGGCCCGCCTGCCCGAATGGCCCGATCCGCAGAGGCCGAAGAGGAAACGCCCGCATGACCCGCGTCCCGACATCCCTCGCCGGCCTCGCCGCCCTGCTGCTCGCCACTCCGGCCGGGGCCCAGATCCGTAACGCGCCGGGCCCGCGCGCCCTCGAATTCGCGGCCTATGTCTTCGCGGCCTCCAATGTCTGCGGCTACCGCATCGACACGGACCAGTTCGAGGCGCTGCTCGTGAAGCAGAACACCCGCAGCCAGGACGTCAGCCCGCGCGGGCCCTTCGGCGCCCGCGTGCAGGGCATGTTCTCGCTGATGTCCAACGACATGGCGCTGCATCGCGAGCGCGCCTGCCCGGCGGTGCTCGGCGAGTTCGGCCCGGAAGGCAGCGTCGCGAAGAACCTGCTGCTGGTGCCCGCCTCCGCCGTCGTCCCGGCGCCGAAGGCCGACGCTCCGGCCGCGCAGGACGCCAAGACCAACGAGACGAAGCCCGAGGACGCGAACAAGCCCGCGCCGCACGCTCCCGCCGGGAAGCCGCCGCAATAGGGCGGCACGACAGCGCGCCATGACGGATACCGATCTCGCCCCCTTCCGCGCGCTCCTCGGCGAGGGCGGCGTGCTCGACGCGCCGGATCGGGTCGAGCCCTACATCCTCGACCATCGCGGGCTGATGCGCGGCGAGACCCGCGCCGTGCTGCGTCCCCGGACGGTCGCCGAGGTGCAGGAGATCGTACGGCTCGCGGGCACCGCCGGCCTCGGCCTCGTGCCCCAGGGCGGCAATACCGGCTATGTCGGCGGCGCCACCCCCGAGTCCGGCCGGCGCCAGCTCGTCGTCAGCCTGGAACGCCTCGCCTCGGTGAGGACCGTCGACCCGCTCAACTTCACCATGGCCTGCGATGCCGGGATCGTGCTGGCCGAGGCGCAGGCGGCCGCCGCCGCGCAGGGTCTGCTGCTACCCCTCAGCCTCGGCTCGGAGGGAAGCTGCCGGCTCGGCGGCAATATCGGCACCAATGCCGGCGGCCTCCAGGTGCTGCGCTACGGCATGACCCGCGACCTCGTGCTCGGCCTCGAGGTGGTGATGCCGGACGGCTCGCTCCTCTCCGACATGAAGGCGCTGCGCAAGAACAACGCCGGCACCGATATCCGCCAGCTCTTCGTCGGGGCCGAGGGCACCCTCGGCATCGTCACCGGCGTGGTTCTCAAGCTCTGGCCGGCGCAAGACCATCGGGCGACCGCCTGGGTGTCCTTGGCCGAAAGCGCGCCGCTGCCCGAGATCGCCGCGCGGGTGCGCCGCGAGACCTCCGATCTCGTCACCACCTTCGAGCTGATCTCGGCCTCCTCCCTCGATCTCGTCGCGAGCATGCGCGGCGCGGGGCTCGGGGTCGCGGCGGGGTCCGGCGGGGCGCTGCTCCTCGAACTCTCGTCCTCGTCGCCGCGCATCCCCCTCGACGACGTCCTGCTCGGCACCCTGGAGGCGCTGATGGAGGAGGGCTGGGTCGAGGATGCGGTGATCGCCCAGTCCGAGAGCCAGCGGCGCGCCTTCTGGAGCATCCGCGAGACCATCCCCGAGGGCGAGAAGGCGGCGGGCGGCTCGGTGAAGCTCGACATCGCCGTGCCGGTCTCCGCCGTCTCGGCCTTCCTCGAACGGGGCGCCGGCATCGTCGCGGCACAGATGCCGGGCGTGCGGCTCTCCTTCTACGGCCATGTCGGGGACGGCAACATCCACTACAACCTGCTGGTGCCGGAGGGCCGCGACCGCCTCGCCTTCACCCGAGAGGTCGAATCAGGGGTCGCGCATGCGCTCTACGCGCTGGCGATCGATCTGGGCGGCAGCTTCAGCGCCGAATACGGCATCGGCCGCTTCAAGCGCGACCTGCTCGCGCGCTACGCCGATCCGACCCGGCTCTCGCTGATCGCGGCGCTGAAGCGCATCCTCGACCCCGAAGGCCGGATGAACGCCGGCGCGATGCTGCCCGACAATGAACTATAGTGACGAGACTTTATTGTTGTCCGGCAAAGCAAAGAGGCCCTGCGTTGCTGTCGAGCAACGCTGCGAAACCTTGAGAATTATGACTGGATTATGACTGCGTTTTACCCGGAGCTTTAGCCTACCCGTCCCCTCAACGGTCACGGACCGGATTCGGGTGGGGATCGATCATGAGATTTTTATACAGCGTCTCGGCCGCTGCCGTCGTCGTCGGCACGGTCGGACTCGGCGCCGCGCAGGCGCAGACCGCCAACATCACCGGCTCCAACGCCAACGTCCTCAACCTGCTGGCGCCCTTCCTGAGCCTCAACGGCAGCACGGTCGGCCAGCAGACGCTCCAGACGAACCTCGACCAGTCCCTGGCGATCAACAACGGCTCGACCCTGGCGCAGCGCCAGCTCGCGATCAGCGACAAGAACCTCCTCGGCTCGGCCTCGAACAACCTCTCCTCGATCGGCCTCGGCACCTACGGCGTCGCGGCGAACCTCGCGGGCGGCCTGCCGGCGCAGACCGTGATCAACGGCATCACGCCCCAGCAGCTCGTCGGCGGGCTCGGCGCGAGCCTCGGCCCGATCTACCAGCGGGGCGTCGCGGGCGGCACGAGCGGCTCGCTCGGCAGCGTCGTGACCCTGCTCACCACCGGGTACAACCTCACCGGCGGCGACCTCGGCGTCGCCAAGAACTTCTTCGCCAACGGCGCGGCGACGAACCCCTCGACCACGCCGGCCGGCTATGTGGCCGTGCCCGCCGTGGCGCCGGCCGGCTATACGCTGCCGAGCTTCAACGGCCTGCCCAACACCACCAACAGCGTCTACGACCTCGCCTACGGCGTGCGGAACACCGATGCGGGCCAGGACATCTACGGCTCGTCCCGCCCGGTGCAGGTGCGCCCCACCGGCATCAACCAGTTCGACCCGACCTCGATCAACGGCCTGGCGACGAACCCCTCCTTCCCGAGCGGGCACACCACCTACGCCTTCACCGACTCGATCCTGCTCGCGATGCTGGTGCCGCAGGAATACCAGAACATGATGATGCGGGCCTCCGAGTACGGCAACAGCCGCATCGTGCTCGGCGTGCACTACCCGCTCGACATCATCGCCAGCCGCTCGCTGGCGAGCTACGAGCTGTCGCAGGCGCTGACGAACCCGCTCTACCTCAACACCGCGGCGACCACCGGCACGGCGGTCAACATGCCCGGCCTGTTCACCGCCGCGCAGACGCAGATCCAGGGCTACCTCGCCGCGCAGTGCGGCAACACGGTCGCGGCCTGCGCCTCGAGCGCGGCGAACACCGCCAACAACCCCTACCTCCCCTCGGCCGCCAACCAGGCGACCTACCAGCAGCGCCTCACCTACGGCCTGCCGACGCTGACCTTCGCGCAGGCCCCGCGCGAGGCGGCCCCGGCCAACGGTCCCGACGCCTCGATCCTGCTCGCCCCGCTCTACGGCGGCAGCACCAGCGCGGCCCAGACCATCGCCCCGAACGGCGGCCTCTACGGCACTCTCCAGACGAGCACGATCAACCAGATCATCGTCAACACGGAAGGCAACGCGCTCGCCGCCTTCTACGGCACCGCGCTGAGCTACTGGAGCCGCCTCGATCTCTATAGCGCCGCCGGCTACTTCCAGAACGTCACCGGCACGCTGAGCCTCGACACCCGCGACCGCGTGACGACGGATGTCGGCATCGGCAGCGGCGGCCTGCTCGCCGCGAACGGCACCGTCACCGGCATGGTCACGGTCAATTCCGGCGGTACGCTCGGCGGCACGGGCACGGTCGGCGGCGTGGTCGCGCTGTCGGGCGGCACGGTGGCTCCGGGCAACTCGATCGGCACCCTGAACGTCGCCGGCAATGTCGGCTTCGCGGCCGGCTCGACCTTCCGGGTCGAGGCGAATGCGGCCGGCCAGTCCGACCGGCTCGCCGCCACCGGCAGCGCCACCCTCGCCGGCGGCACCGTGCAGGTACTCGCCCAGGCCGGCACCTACGATCCGCGCACCCAGTACCAGATCCTCACCGCCACGGGCGGCGTCGCCGGCCAGTTCGCGGGCGTGACCTCGAACTTCGCCTTCCTGACCCCGACCCTGCGCTACCAGGCCACGGAAGTCGACCTGACGCTCACCCGCAACGACATCGCCTTCTCGGCCATCGCCCAGAACCGCAACCAGGCCGTGGTCGGCAACGCCATCCAGGCCGCCGGGCCGGGGGCCGGCGTCTACGACCGCACTGTCGGCCTGACCACGCCCGAGGCGCGCGGCGCCTTCCAGGCGCTCGCCGGCGACATCCACGCCAGCGTGGTCTCGGCCGAGTACGAGACCGCCTTCTTCGTGCGGGAGGCGATCCTCGACCGCATGCGCCGGGGCACCACCCCCGGCGCGGCCGAGGGCCTGAACTACGGCAGCCTGCCGGCCGCCTACACCGCCGACCTGCCCGGCAAGCGCGTCGCGCCGGTCCCGGTCCCGGTCGCCGTGCTCGATCCGCGGGTCTTCGGGCTCTGGGGGCAGGGTTTCGGCAGCTTCGGTAGCGCCCGCAGCGACGGCAACGCCGCCGGGCTCAACCGCCAGACCAGCGGGTTCGTGATCGGCGCCGATCTCCGGCTCGAGACCGGCTTCCGCCTCGGTGTCGCCGGCGGCTACACCTCGACCACCCTCGACACCACCGGGCGTCTCCAGTCCGGCACCATCGAGAGTGGCTTCGGGGGCGTCTATGGCGGCTACGAATCGGGGCCCTTCGCGCTTCGTCTCGGCGCCACCTACGCCGACAACTCCGCGCGCCTGCGCCGCTCGGTGATCTTCGCGGGGCTCGCCGACACGCCGACCGCCCGCACCGGCGGCTCCACCGTGCAGGGCTTCGGCGAGCTCGGCTACAAGATCCCGCTCGGGACCCCGGCTCCCGCCGCGCTGATCTCGAAGGGCGCGGTCGCGGTGCCGAGCCAGCCGGCTCTCGCCTATATCGAGCCCTTCGTCGGCGGCGCCTATGTCAGCATCCACCGCGACCGCTTCGCCGAGACCGGCGGCGTGGCCGCCCTCGTGGGTGCCGCCCGCGACTACGACCTCGGCGCGGCCACCGCCGGCGTGCGGGCGCAGACCACCTTCGACCTGGGCTTCGGCGCCCCGGTCTCGGCCCACGGCCTCCTCGGCTACCGCCGGGCCTTCGGCGACGTGGTGCCGAAGGCGCTGCTCTCCTTCGGGGGCGGAGCGTCCTTCCTCAGCGCGGGCATCCCGATCGACCGCGACGCCCTCGTCGCGGAGGCCGGCCTCGACCTGCGCGTCGCCCCCAACGCCACGCTGGGCGTCGCCTATACCGGCCAGATCGGCTCGCGGGCCGAGGACCACGCCGTGAAGGGCAACTTCACCTACAAGTTCTGAGCACACCGCTCCGGACCGAACGATAAAGGCCCGCCCGGCACCAGCCGGGCGGGCCTCTCCTTTTTGCGACACCCACATCCCGGAGCGGCGGGGTTGGGCGCGAGACTGCACGGCAAGAGACCGGATACGAATCGAATCCGGTTCGCGCCAGTCATCGACCGGATCGACCGAACTCTTGCGCTCCGGATACGGATTCCGCCGCCCTTAACGCTAACCGGACATTGGTCGATCCGGCACAATGAGCGTGAAAAACCGCGCCTTTTCTTGGCAGGCCGCATGCGATGACCGCCCAACGCAGTCCCCGCCTGTCGCAAGGCGGGACGGACCGGCGATGTCCGGGCTGCGATGGAGGGGGTCATGCTGCGCGCAGCCGATATGGTCGTGATCGTGGGAACCTCGCTCGCCCTGACGAGCGGGATCATGCTGACGCGCGCCGTCGCCGCCGGGCCGGGCCCCGGCCGGGAGGCAGCGCAGGCCGCCGTCCGGGTCACGCTCCGGCCGGAGGAGGGAACGAAGCCGGCGGTGCGGGTCGTCCACCCGGACCATGTCCGGCGCGGCGCGGAGGAGGCGGGAGCCGATCGCACGGCCGGCGCCGAACCGCGGCGCTGGGTCGACCCCTACCGCATCCGCCGCATCGTCGAGCGATAGCCGGTGGGAACCGCCCGAAAAGACCGAAAGGTGAATTTTCTTGAAAAATGACTAAATTCCTATATGGTGTGACCTCCGATTTCGCACGGGCGGATCGGGCCGGGGGATCGGACGGATCCTTCGCCGGCCGCGTCCCCGCCCCGAGCCGCCGAGGACGCACGCCATGGGGAAACTGCGCTACGAATTCGTCCTGATCGGAGGCGGCCGGGGGCAACTCGGCGGCATGGTCGTGGCGGAAGCCGACGACCCGATCGCCAGCGGTACCCTCGACGTGACCGCCACGCCCACGGCGTCCGGCGCGCAGCCCCTGGTGCCCACCATGGGCCGCTCCGACGTCTTCGCCCGCCTCACCGGCATCGACGCGCCGGTCTACGCGGATTTCGCCGTCTCGCCCGATCCCACCGCCGAGCCGCGCCTGCTGCTGCGGCCGGGGGATTCGCGGCTGCTGCGGGTCATCGGCGGGGAGAAGCTCTCGGCGGTCCTCGCCGCCGACGTTCCCGGCACGGCCTCCCGCCTGCCGGTGGCGCAGGGCTATGTCGCGGTGCCCGCCTTCAGCGCCTCGGATACGAGCGGACCGGGCGGCACCAACGCCACCATCGTGCAGGTGCTGGCGGGCAACGCCGGCCGCGGCTTCCTCGCCATCGACAACAACGGGACGGCCGATGCCGAGCTGTGGTTCGGCGCAGCGCCCGCCCCCGCCTCGGTCGGCCAGCCGATCCGGCGCGGAAAGATCGTCTTCGCCAATGGCGGCGGCCTTTTTCGCGACGCCAAGGTCGAGACCTCCGCGATCTACGCCACCGCCTCGGCCGCCACCGGCCTGTCCGTGATGGAGGGCTGACCCGATGGGCTTCAACGCGCTTCCCCCCGGCCCGCGCCTGTCGGCGTCCGGCTATCTCCCCGGCGGCGTTCTCCCGGCGCCGCGCGGCTGCTCGACCCGCACCCAGTGGGGCGGCTTCGCCGTCCCCTCACCCAATCGCAGCGCCGGCACCCGCAAGGCCGTCACCTACCGGACCTGGGACCGGCTCGCGGCGCGCGGCTCCGGCGTCGGCAGCATCCAGTTCCACTATGCCAACGCCTATGGCGGGGCGACGCCGCTCGCCGCCGACAACACCGGCGGCGAGGTCGCGGACCTCCAGCCGATCACGGTCACGGCCTCCCTCGAGATCAACGCGAACCCCGCGCTGACGGCGTGGCTGCCGACCGATTCCGGCGCGGTCATCGTCCCGCTCACCTTCAACGGCGGACAGAACGCGGTGACGCTGGCGGCCGGCGCCTCGACCTGGACCGACGATCTCTTCGTGCGGCTCGCGGCGGCCCAGGCCTACTACGTCAACTCGCATGTCGCGGAGCCGGTCAACGGCATCTGGCCGATCCGCTCGCAGGGGGTGAAGGGGCTGGCGGCGGCCAGCGCGGAGGGCTCCAACGCGGGCGACTACTCCCTCACCGTCACCGCCCCCGGCGGCACGCCGACCCTCACCGGCACGGTTCCGGCGGCGAACCGCCCGGTCGTGCCCGGCTCGCTGCTCGTCGCCGGCTCCGGCATCACCGGGCTCGCGAGCGACAACGGTTCCGGCGCGATCACCGGGACAGGAGTTTCGTCGGGCACCATCGACTACTCCACGGGGGCCATAAGCATCACCCTGACCACGACGCCCGCCGCCGGCACGGCCTACAGCGCCAACGTCGTCGGGGGCACCGCCCCCGTGGACGAGACCAAGACCAAGACCAAGACGAACTACTATTCCACCGGCTCGAACGCGAAGGGCAACTTCGCCCCCGACGCGGCGCGCGGGCGGCCGCTCGTCTCCGCGACGCCCCGCTTGAGGACCATCGCGATGATCGGCGACAGCATCCTCGCCGGCGCGGGCAGCACCTCGGGCGACGTGTCCTGGGTCGACTATTGCGCGGCGCAAGGCGGCTTCGGCGTCATCAAGCTGCCCGTGGTGGGCGAGAAGGCGCAGACCTTCGCGCAGGCACTGGGCAGCTACCGCCGGCTGAACGCGCTCGCCGGGAACTTCGACCGGATCGTCGGCAACTACGCCACCAACGATATCGCGCTGGGGCGCTCCCTGGCACAGGTGCAGGCCGACCTCGCCACGATCTGGCAGATGCTCGCCCTGCTCTGCCCCAACGGCGCGGCGGATATCTGGTGGTGTACGCTGCTGCCGCGCACCACCCGGCCGGGCAACGTCGCCATCGTCCCCGGAAGCGGCCCCTACACGGCGGCGGGCGCCGCCTACGGCTCCGGCACGGTGGCCGGCGGCAGCCCGAGCGCGCGCAACGCCCTGAACGCCTGGCTCCATGCGCAGGTCGGCAGCGCCATCGGCGGCGTGGTCGACATCGCGGCGGCGGTGGAGCTGAACCCCGCGAGCCGCGCCGGGGGCGGCTCGGGGCAGTGGGCGGACGTCGCCAACGACAGCGCGGACGGCACCCATCCCTCGCAGACCGCCCACCAGACCAAGATCCCGGCGCTTCTCGGCCCGAGCGGCACGGCGCCGTCGCCGGCCTGGACCTTCCCGGTCTGACGCGCGCCGGCCGGCGCCGCCCTCAGGGACGGCGCCGGTCGATGGAGCCGGTGGCGACGGGATCGAGGCGGTCGCGCGCCGCGATCATCAGCGTGCCCGCCGCCCGCGCCCGGATGGTGTCGCGGGCGGCGTCGATCTCGCCGGCGCCGAAGAGCGGCGAGGCGGCCAGCGTTTCGAGATAGGCGATCTCCGAGCGCCCGCAGGCGGCGAGCGCCGCCTTCACCGCCCCCGCATGAGGCAGACCTGCCGGCTGGCGGGCGATGCTGGCGTTGAGGCAGCTTTGCCAGGCGCGGTAGCGGTCGGCGACGGAGGCTTCTCCGGCCAGGACGGGCGCCGCGCAGGTCAGGGACACGATAACGAACAGGCACCGCATCGACGGGCTCCCCCGGTCAATCCGGCCTCGTCACCGCCGATGGGACGCGCCGGGCGCATCGTCGAAAAGTTTCAGGCCGTCGCGGAGTTTAGGCGATCATCGTTGACGGAGCGTTAGGACGCGCCGCTCAGGAGGCGTATTTGACCGTGCAGCCATAGGGGCGGGTCGTCGTCGCGGCGACGGGCTTGCCGGCGGCGAGCGCGCTCAGCGCCTCCTCCACGTAGTTGCGGGCGGTTCCGATGTCGGCGAGCTCGGTGGAGGGCTTGTCGTCGATGCCGCCCTGGTAGGCGAGGGTCCCGTCCCCCGTGACGATGTACATGTGCGGCGTGGTCCGCGCGTCGTAGGCGCGCCCGAGGACACCCTTGGGATCGAGCAGCACATCGCTCGGGGCGGCGGCGCGCTCGACGGTGAGGCGCTTGGCCCCCGCGCCGTCGACGGCGCCCTGCTCGCCGGGCGCGGAGGAGATCACCGAGAGCCAGACGACGCCCCGCTCCGTCCAGCGCTTCTGGAGAGCCTGCATGGCGCCGCTCTCGTAATGCTTGCGGACGAACGGGCAGTCGTGGTTCGTCCACTCGAGGACGACGGTCCGGCCCTTGAAGTCGGAGAGCCGGACGCTGCGGCCGTCGGCGTCCATGGCCTCGAAGGCTGGGGCCGGCTTGCCGATGTGCAGCCCGGCGGCGAGCGCGGCGACGGGAAGCGCCGACGCCGCCAGGACGGCGGTAGCGGCGGTCAGGATCAGGCGGCGGCTCGGTGCCATTCAATGCGCTCCGGTCTGCTGGAGGGCGGCGCTGCGGGCGCCGGCGGCCAGGGGGACGGGTTCGAGCGAGGAGAGCACGCTCGCCTGCGTCAGGATCTGCGGCAGCACGGCGGGCTCGCCGGCACTCGCGTAGAGCAGGTAGAGCGGCACGCCGCTGCGGCCATGGCGTTCGAGCAGGCGGGTGATCTCGGGGTTCTGGTTGGTCCAGTCGCCCTTGAGGTAGGTGATGCCGCGCGCCGCCATCGCCGCCCGCACGGGGGCCGTGTCGAGGGCGAGGCGCTCGTTGACCTGGCAGGTGATGCACCAGGCCGCCGTCATGTCCACGAAGACCGGCTGCCCGCGCCCGAGAAGATCGTCGAGCCGGGCCTGGGTGAAGGGCTCCGTCCCGTCCCGGCTCGCCACGGCCACGGAGGAGGCGCGGTCGCGATCGGCGGACACCGCCAGCAGGCCCACGGCGAGGAGAGCCGCCACCGCCGCTACCCGCGCCGTCACGGCCAGCACGGAGCCGGCGCTGCGGGCGCGCTCCCAGACCCAGGCGGCGAAGGCGACGAGGACGAGCCCCGTCAGTCCCGCGAGCAGCCCGGCGGACCCGACCTGCTGGGCCAGCACCCAGACCAGCCACGCCACGGTGGCGTAGACGGGGAAGGCCAGCGCCTGCTTCAGCAGCTCCATCCAGGCGCCCGGACGCGGCAGCGCCCGCATCGCGGAGGGCCACAGGGTGAAGAGCAGGAAGGGCAGCGCCAGCCCGAGGCCGAGGGCGGCGAAGATCGCCAGCGCGGCCGCCGAGGATTGGGTCAGGGCGAAGCCCACGGCGGCCCCCATGAACGGGGCGGTGCAGGGCGTCGCCACCACCGTCGCGAGCACGCCGGTGAAGAACGAGCCCTCGAGCCCGGCGCGCCGTGTCAGCCCGTCGCCGAGCCCGGCGACGCCGGTCCCGATCGCGAAGACGCCGGAGAGGCTCAAGCCCATGGCGAAGAGCAGGTAGGCGAGCCCCGCCACCACGAGGGGCGACTGGAGCTGGAAGCCCCAGCCGATGCCGGCGCCGCCGCTCTTCAGCGCGATCAGCAGCCCCGCCAGACCGAGGAAGGCGGCGAGCACGCCGGCCGTGTAGGCGAGCCCGTGCAGGCGCACCCGCGCCGGGCCCTCGCCGGAATGGCGCACGAGGCTCATCACCTTGATCGACAGAACCGGGAAGACGCAGGGCATCAGGTTGAGGATCAGCCCGCCGAGGAAGGCGAGCGCCGCCGCGCTCCACAGGGTCAGACGCTCCTCCGGCGCCAGCGCCGGAGCAGCGGGGACGGGCGCCGCAGCGACGGGAGCGGCTACCGCCGGAGGCTCGCCGCCGACCGCGTAGGAACGCGTCACCGGGCCGGAGCCGGTATCTTCCTCCAGCGTGAGCACCCCCGGCAGGGTGGCGGGCAGCGGATCGCCCGGCGTGGCGCGGGTGAGCCGCAGATGCAGCCCCGAGGCGTCGGCGGTCAGGTCCTGCGCGGCGGCGTTCTCGATGGCGGTCTCGGAATAGGGGAAGAACGCCCCCGAGCGGATCGTCTCCGGCTTGAGGCCGGGAACGTCGATGTCGAGGCGCAGGCGCTCGCCCTCGCCGCCGACGCGCGAAGTCCAGGAAACGGACTGCGGAAGCTTGCTGCGCGCGCCCTCGAACAGGGCGGCGTTGGCCGGATCGGGCGCCGGGGAGACGTTCGCGGCCGGCAGGTCGAGGCGCAGATCCGCCGAGCCCGGAATGCATTCGCGCTCGCAGACGAGATAGTTCAGCTTCGCCGCGATCCGAACGGGCTGCGCCGGGTCGAGACTCGGCGGCGGGGTCAGCGTGACGAGCAGCACCGCCTCGTCCTCGTAGCCGAAATTCATCAGGTGCGAGACCGGGATGCGCTCCGGCGTCGGCCACTGGACGGAGCCCGCCGAGAACCCCGCCGGCAGCGTCCAGGTGATCTCCGGGGGCAGGCCGGAATCGCCGGGATTGCGCCAGTAGACGTGCCAGCCCGGCTTCATCGCCATGCGCACGGCGACGGTGAAGGGCCTGCCGCCGGCGACCGAGGAAGGCTCCGCCAGGAGGCTCGCCCGCACGAGGTCGGCGGGCGGCTTCGGCGCGGCGAGCGCGGCCTGCGGGATGCCGGCGAGGACGAGGAGCAGGAGGGCGAGGCGGCGGATCATGCTGTCCTTACGTGCGCCCGCGCGCATCGGTTACGCCCGCCCCTTCTAAGGCCGATCCGGCCCCGCACCAAGGCGGAGCGCCGTCGCAGGGTGTCAGACGCCGAAGGCGAGGGGCCGCGTCGCCGCCTCCAGCCACGCCTGCGTCCCGTCGTCGAGCCCGGCGGCGAGGGTCGCGCGCACACGGGCATGGTAGGCGTCGATCCAGGCGGTCTCCTCCGGGCTCAGCAGCGCCGGCAGGATCAGGCGGCGGTCGTAGGGGGCGAGCGTCAGGGTCTCGAAGCCCTGCATGGCGCGCTCGCCGCCCTCCACCACGCGCGGCTCCACGAGGACGAGGTTCTCGATGCGGATGCCGTAGGCATCGGTCCGGTAGTAGCCGGGCTCGTTGGAGAGGATCATGCCGGGCTGGAGCGCCACCGTGCCGGTCTTGGCGATGCGCTGCGGCCCCTCGTGGACCGAGAGGAACGAGCCGACGCCGTGGCCGGTGCCGTGGTCGAAATCGAGCCCGGCCTCCCACAGCGGCAGCCGCGCCAGGGTATCGAGCTGCGCGCCGGTCACGCCTTCGGGGAAGAGCGCTCGCGAGATGGCGACGTGCCCCTTGAGCACCCGCGTGTAGCGGTCGCGCATCTCGGGCGAGGGCTCGCCCACGGCCACGGTGCGGGTGACGTCGGTGGTGCCGTCGACGTATTGCGCGCCGGAATCGATCAGGAAGAGCTCGCCCGGCAGGACGGCGCGGTCGGTGGCGGCGGTGACGCGGTAATGCACGATCGCGCCGTTCGGGCCGGAGCCCGAGATGGTCGGGAAGGACACGTCGCGGAGCTGTCCGTCCTCGGCCCGAAAATCCTCCAGCGCCTCGACAGCGGCGATCTCGGTGAGCCCGCCCTTCGCGGCGGCGAGGTCGAGCCAGCACAGGAAGCGCACCAGCGCCACCCCGTCGCGGCGATGGGCGGCGCGCGTGCCCGCGATCTCGGCGGCGTTCTTCACCGCCTTCATCGCCGTGACCGGGTCCGGCCCGACGTCGGCGGTGCCGCCGCCCGCCTCGACGGCCAGCTTCAGCGCAATGCCGGCGGTGGCCGCGTCGAGCCGAACGCGCAGGCCGTTCAGAGCGGCGAGCGCATCGGCGAAGGCGGCGCGCGGCTTCAACTCGGCCACCGGGGCGAGCGCGGCGCGCAGGTCCGGCGCGATATCGGGAGAGGTCAGGAACAGCGCCGGCCGCCCGTCGCGGGGGACGAGGGCATAGCCCAGCGCCAGCGGGGTATGGCCGACATCCTGGCCGCGCAGGTTGAACGTCCAGGCGAGGTTGTGCGGATCGGAGATCACCAGGTCGTCGCACCCGGCCTCCGCGAGGGCGGCGCGGATGCGGGCGAGCTTGCCCTCCACGCCCTCCCCGGCCAGGGCCTCGGGATGGGCCACGACCCGGCCGGAAGGCGGCTTCGGACGGCCGGCCCAGACTGCGTCGACCGGGTTCCCGGCAAGGGCCTTCAGCGTAGCGCCGGCCTTGGCAGCGGCCCGCTCCAGCCGAGCGACGCCCTCGGGCGTGTGAAGCCAGGGATCGTAGCCGAGGACCTGTCCCGCCCCGAGAGTCTCGCCGATCCAGGCTTCCGCCGTCCGCTTCGCCAGCGGCACCACGGCGATCACCCCGGTATCGACCTGCGCGGGCGCCTGGAGCGTGTAGCGGCCGTCGACCACCAGCGCGGCGCAATCCGCAAGCACGATCGCCGTGCCGGCCGAGCCGGTGAAGCCGGTGAGCCAGGAGAGCCGCTCGGCATCGGCGGGCACGTATTCGGACTGGTGCTCGTCGGCGCGCGGCACCACGAAGCCATCGACGCCGGCCTCCCGCAGCGCCGCCCGCAGCGCGGCGATCCGCTCGGGGCCCTTTCGGTGGCCGGGATCCTCGAAGGTCTGGAAGCGGGGGCGGCTCGTCATCCCGCCAGGGTTAGCCCGCGCGCCCGAAGGCGACAATGCTCACAGCGGCCGCGCGGCGGCGCCGCCCCTCCGCAGCACCAGGGTCGCCCATCCCTCGATGACGCCGCGATGCGCCAGCCGGAAGCCGCGATGCCCGTAGGTGGAGAGCACGCCGGGCACGTCGCGCTCGATCAGGCCGGAGAGCACGATGGTGCCGCCCTCGGCGACCACGGCGGTCAGCGAGGGCGCGAGCTTCTTCAGCGGGCGGGCGAGGATGTTGGCGAAGACGAGATCGAACCGGCGCGGCCGGTCGGCGAGCGCGTGGCGCACCCCCGGCCCCTCGTAGAGGCGCAGCGTGGGCCCAAGGCCGTTGAGGCGGGCGTTGGAGCGGGCCGTCGCCACCGCCTCCGGGTCGAGGTCTCCGGCGATGACGGTGCTGCGCAGCGCCTTGGCGGCGGCGAAGGCGAGGATGCCGGTGCCGGTGCCGACATCGAGCACATGGGCCGGGCGGCCCTTCTTCAAGACGCCGACGAGCGCCCGCAGGCAGCCCAGGGTGGTGCCGTGATGCCCGGTGCCGAAGGCGAGCGCCGCCTCGATCTCGATGGCGAGGTCGTTCGGCCGTACCTGCTCGCGGTCATGGGCGCCGTGGACGACGAAGCGCCCGGCCCGCACCGGCTTCAGTCCTTCGAGGGAGGCGCGGACCCAGTCCTGGCGCTCGATGGTCTCGAACACCGCGTCGTCGGCGCGCTCGCCCACCACCGCGCGGATCATCTCGCGCACGCCCTCCTCGTCGGGCTCCTCCGAAAAGTAGGCTTCGAGCAGCCAGCTCTTGCCGTCGGCGGCCTCGAAGGCGGCCACCGCCGTCTCGGTGGGATCGAACATCTCGCCGATCAGGTCCGTCGTCGCCCGCGCCGAACGCTCGTCCGTCGAGAGACGCATCACATGCGTGGGGCGGTTCGGGTGCAGACCTTCGAGCATGGCGGCGCTCTAGCACCCGCGCGCGCGCTTCGCCACCGAAGCCGCGCGCGCCGCGAAAACGCACAGCGATGCGGCAAAATGTTCACAGAATAAGCGTATCTGGGTCGGGAACGGAGGCCGTCGCGCCGGGTTGCCGCTCAACCAATGGACCGAACGCGATCACCGAGGCCCGATTCAGCGCCATGACTCCCCGCCGATTCCGCCGCCGCGCGCCGATCGTCCTGGCCGGGAAGGCGCGCCCCCGCCGCCGGCCGGACCGCGAGCGCGATGCCGTGCTCGGCGGCGACGCGCTGGAGGCTCCGGTGCCCGGCCAGCTCCTCGTGCTCCTCAGCCGCCTGCACCGCGCCGAGCCGCCGCAGCCCGGACGGGACGACGCCGAAGCCTGAGCGCTTCCACGCCCGCCGCCGCTTCCCTATGATCGGCCGTATACGGCGGTCGCGCCGGCGGACGGATCCTTCATGACACCGATGCGGAGCCTGCCGGGCGGCCGGAGGGCGGGCGCCCCTTGCTCGATCT
The DNA here is from genome assembly GCF_050591105.1 of Methylobacterium endophyticum. NCBI lineage: Bacteria > Pseudomonadati > Pseudomonadota > Alphaproteobacteria > Hyphomicrobiales > Methylobacteriaceae > Methylobacterium > Methylobacterium endophyticum. The sequence goes on along the minus strand of NZ_JBNHES010000015.1, from coordinate 110,126 downwards.
GACCCCCGACGAATGGAGCGCGCTGGCGCTGAGCCTGCGCGTGGCGGGGGTGGCGACGCTGGCGAGCCTGCTGCCGGGGCTCGCCACGGCGTGGCTGCTGGCGCGGCGCGACTTTCCCGGTCGGGCGCTGCTCGACGGTGTCGTGCACCTGCCGCTGATCCTGCCGCCCGTGGTGACGGGCTACCTGCTGCTGCTCACCTTCGGCCGGCGCGGGCTGATGGGCGGTCTGCTCGCCGAGATCGGCATCGTCTTCTCGTTCCGCTGGACGGGGGCGGCGCTGGCCTGCGCGGTGATGGGCTTTCCGCTGATGGTGCGGGCGATGCGGCTCTCCATGGAGGCGGTCGACCGCGGGCTCGAACAGGCGGCCTCCACCCTCGGGGCCTCGCCGGTCATGGTCTTCCTCACCGTGACGCTGCCCTTGAGCCTGCCCGGCATCCTGGCCGGCGCCGTGCTCGCCTTCGCCAAGGCCATGGGCGAGTTCGGCGCGACCATCACCTTCGTCTCCAACATCCCCGGCGAGACGCAGACCCTGCCCTCCGCCATCTACACCCTGACCCAGGTTCCCGGCGGCGAGGCGGGCGCGCTGCGGCTCACGCTGATCTCGGTGGCGGTCTCCATGGGGGCGCTCCTCGCCTCGGAATGGCTGGCGCGGCGCGCCGCCCGCCGCATGGGCGGCCTGTCATGAGCCTATCCGTCGACGTGGCGCTCACCCGAGGCGCCTTCTCCCTCGACGTCGCCTTCGAGGCCGGCGCCGGGCTCACCGCCCTGTTCGGGCGCTCAGGCTCGGGCAAGAGCACGCTGATCCACCTGATCTGCGGCCTCGCCCGGCCAGACCGGGGCCGCATCGCCGTGGACGGCCGGACGCTCGTCGACACGCAGGCCCGCATCCGAGTGCCGGTACACAGGCGGCGGATCGCCTGCGTCTTCCAGGACGCGCGGTTGCTGCCGCATCTGAGCGTGCGCGCGAATCTCGGCTACGGCCGCTTCTTCTCCGGGCGCGGCGAGCAGGCCGGCGCGCCCGATGTCGGGACCGTGGTGGAGATGCTCGGCATCGGGCACCTGCTGGAGCGGATGCCGGCGGGACTCTCGGGGGGCGAGAAGCAGCGCGTCGCCATCGGCCGGGCGCTGCTCGCGCGCCCCCGCCTGCTGCTCATGGACGAGCCGCTCGCCGCGCTCGACGAGGCGCGCAAGGCCGAGATCCTGCCCGCCATCGAGCGGCTGCGCGACGAGGCGGGCGTGCCCATCGTCTATGTCAGCCACGCGGTGGCGGAGGTGGCGCGGCTCGCCAATACCGTGGTGGTGCTGGAGGGGGGACGCGTCGCCGCGACCGGCCCGGCCGACGCGATCCTGCGCCGGCCCGATCTCTTCCCCGACCGGCAGGCGGAGGCCGGCGCCGTCCTCGACATGATGGTCGAGTCGTCGGACGACGCTTCGGGCCTGACCCAGCTCTCGGGGATCGCGGGACGGCTGAGCGTGCCCGGCCTCGCCCTGCCGGCGGGAAGCCCGGTGCGCATCCGCATTCCCGCCCGCGACGTGCTGGTGGCGACGCAGGTCCCCGTGGGCCTGAGCGCCCGCAACGTGATCGCCGGCGAGGTCGCCGCCCTGACGCCGCTGGGCGCCGCCGTGATGGTCGAGATCGCCTGCAACGGCGCCGTGATCCCCGCCCGCGTCACCGGCGCCTCCGCGCGCGACCTGGGGCTGGAGGTGGGACGGCGGGTCTATGCGGTAATCAAGAGCGTCGCCTTCGATCCGGCCGGCGTCGGCACGGGACGGCGGCCCGTGGAGATCTGATACCGTTTCCGGCGGATACATGCGTTCAGCTACGCGCGTCCTCCCTCCCCCCGCTGCGGGGGAGGGTGGCCCTCGCGTCAGCGAGGGTCGGGAGAGGGGAGCGCGCTATCCGGCACCGTCGCTCCCCTCACCCGACCCGCTTCGCGGGCCACCCTCTCCCGCAGGGGGGAGAGGGGCGCCGGGCGGCGTCGGACGCATCGACCGGAACCCGTATGTGGCCACCGGCTCAGGCCTGCCCGTCCACGAAGGCGCGCATCAGCGCATGCGCGATGGCCATGGGCTGAGGCGCGGAGATGCCGGCCCCATGCCGGCGCCCCAGCATCGCGGCGACCTCCTCGCGCGGGAACCAGCGGGCATCGGCGAGCTCGGTCGGGTCGGGGACGATGGTCTCGTCCAGCGCCTCGGCGACGCAGCCGATCATCAGCGAGGACGGGAACGGCCAGGGCTGCGAGGCGAGATACGAGACCGCGCCGATGCGGATACGGGTCTCCTCGTAGGTCTCGCGGCGCACCGCGTCCTCGATGGTCTCGCCCGGTTCGAGGAAGCCGGCGAGGCAGGAATACATCCCCTCGGGGAAGCGCGGCGCCCGCCCGAGCAGGCAGGCGTCCCCCCGGCGGATCAGCATGATCACCACCGGGTCCACGCGCGGGAAGTGATGGGCGCCGCAGGTCGGGCATTCGCGCCGGAAGCCGCCGGCGCGCACAAGAGAGGGCGAGCCGCAATTGGCGCAGAAGCCGTGCCGGGCGTGCCATTGCAGCAGCGAGCGGGCGGTGGCGAGAAGGCCGAGCTCGTGCGGCTCCAGCGATCCCTCGACGGCGAGGCCGCGCAGGTCGACGCAGCGGAAGGCCGGCTCGTCGGCGAGCCGGGGAGCCTCGGCGGGATCGATCTCGGCGGCGAAGACCGGGCGCCCGTCGAGCCGGCCCAGGAAGATCTCGACGGCGGCGCGGCCGGCGCGGTCCCGGTTGCGCGGGGCGAGCAGGGCCGATCCGCCGGCCACCAGCACCTTGTCCGCGCAGAAGGCGGCATGCAGTCCGTCCTCCGCGCCGGACGGCGGCACCGTCGCCTCGTCGGCCTCCGCCGAGTGGCGCACCAGCCGGCTGCGGACGAAGCCCAGCCGGGCGAGGCGCTCGTCGGGCATCTCCGGCATGGTCAGGCCGCCGCGAACAGCGCGGCCGCGCGCTCGGCGAGCTGCGCGGCGGCATGGGGCGGATAGGGCCGGCGCTCGCCCTGCCCCCAGACCGGGCCCGGCCAAGCCGGATCGGAGCGGAAGCGCCCCACCACATGCAGGTGGAGCTGCGCGACCACGTTGCCGAGCGCCGCAACGTTCACCTTGTCGGGCCTGGCGAGGGAGAGCATTACCCCCGCCGCGAGGCGCGCCTCCTCCCAGAACGCGCGGCCGTCCTCGGCGGAGAGATCGGTGATCTCGCTCAGGCCCGCCCGGCGCGGCACCAGCACGAACCAGGGGAAGCGCGCATCGTCCATGAGCAGCACGCTCGACAGGGGCAGGTCGCCCACCGGCAGCGTGTCGGCGGAGAGACGCGGATCGAGGCGGAAGCCGGTATCCATGCGCCGCTGTTTAGCGGGCTTGGCCGGTGGAAGCGAGGTCTGCCGCGTCCCTCAATGCGCCATCAGCACCGGCAGATCGGCATAGGCGAGCAGATGGCTCGTCGGGCCGCCGAAGATCATCTGGCGCAGGCGGCTCTGGGTATAGGCGCCCTTGATGAGCAGGTCGCAGCCGAAATCGGCGGCCTCGGCCAGGAACGTCTCGCCGGGGGTGCGGCGGTCGGCGGGCAGCGCCTTGTGGGCGGCGTCGACCCCCTCGCAGGCGAGCGCGCGGGCGAGATCCTCGGCGCTCGGCCCCGGAACCATGCCGCCCTCGACGGTGAGCACCAGGATGCGCCCGGCCGTGCGCAGGAAGGGCATGGCGAAGGCGACGGCGCGGGCGGTCTCGGTGGAGCCGTTCCAGGCGATCACGATCGACTCGCCGAGGCTTTTGGGCGGGGTCGGCGGCGCCAGCAGGATCGGCCGCCCGCCCTCGAACAGCGCCGTCTCGAAGGTGCTCATGCGGGGCGAGCCGTCCTCCGAGCCGGGCCGCCCGACGATGGTCATGGAGAACAGCCGCGCATATTGCCCGAGGAAGGCGTCCCCCGCCGGCACGTCCTGGCGCCAGCGGAAACGGGCGCTCGATTCGGCGATCTTCTCGGGGATGCAGCGGCCGTCGCGGGCGTGGCGGGGCACGCCGTGGCCCTCGAGGAAGGCGACGAAGCGCTCGCCCGCCTCCTCGGCCTCCGCCCGGTCGGCCTCCTCGTCGCGCAGCCAGGTCATGCCGCCGACCATGTCGACGGGCACGTATTCCGCCAGCGCCGGGCGCAGGGACACGCCCTCGATCAGGCTGCCGAAACGGCGCGCGGCGAGCAGGGTCGTCTCCAAGACGGAACCGAGCCCGTCATGCAGCGCGACGGGGACGAGGAGGGTCTTCATCGCGAGGGACCTCGACAAGCGGAGCACGGGCGCGGACGGACTCACGCTAATTCCCTTCCGCCGCGCGGGAAACCGGGCGGCGGCGCGGGCTCACACGGTTTTCCCCGCATCCGGCGAGGGGCCGGGATCGAGCAGCCGCCGCGCGCGGCGCGTCATCGGACGCTCGATCAGGCGATGGACGGCGAGCGCCGCCGGCACCGTCAGCGCCAGCATCAGCCACAGGCACGCCTCCGGCCCGAGGAGGGAGGCGGCGCCGGAGCGCAGCAGCGCCTCGCGCGCGGCGCGCAGCACGAAGGGATGGATCAGGTAGAGCGCGTAGGAGGCGTCCCCGACGGCCGAGAGGCCGAGGAGGAGCCGCGAGGGCGCTTCCCCCGCCGGCCGCGACGGTCCGAACACGGCGGCGGCCACGAGCAGCATCGCCGGCAGCCCCTGCGTCAGCGGGCGCGCGAAGCCCCCCGGCTCGCCGATGCTGCGCGCCACGAGGGCGAGCAGCAGGAGGCCGGCGAGCGCGCAGGCGGCGCGCACCACGCCCGACAGGCGAAAGCCCTCGGCGCGGGCCAGGCCGAGACCGGCCCCGAAGGCGAATTCGAGGATCACGGGCTCCGACCAGAAGGCGAGCGGCATCGGCAGACCCGGCACGAGCGCGCGCATCAGCACCAGCGCCCCGAGCGCGCCCGCCACCGCCGCCACGGCGGCGCGGCGGCCGAGCCCCAGGACCAGGGCGAAGAGCGCGTAGAAGGCCATCTCGAATTCGAGCGTCCAGCCGAGCCCGTAGAGGGGCTGGGCCGTGCCGTCCGGCCGCAGCGCCGGCCAGAACAGGAAGGAGGCGGCGACATAGGCCGGATCGGGGGCGCCCTCGGCGGCGACGAGGCCGGGCCTGGCCAGCACGACGGCGAGATAGAGCCCCGTCACCAGCCAGTAGAGCGGCACCACCCGCGCGAGACGATGCGCGAGGAAGACCCGCCGCCCGCCCTCCCGCCCGTAGAGCGGCGCGGCGGCGTGGACGATGATGAAGCCCGAGATCACGAAAAAAACGTCGACGCCCGCCGCCCAGGGTAGCAGCCGGCTCGGGACGAAGGCGGCGCCCGTCCGCTCGGCCAACGCGGCGGCCTCGTGCTGCGCGTGATGCATGGCGACCAGGAGCGCCGCGAGCGCCCGCAGCACCTGAACGAGGACGAGCCTCACGCGCGGCCTCCGCGAGGCAAGAGGGACATATGCGCGCAGCAGATTCCCATCCGATGTGAAGAAGTCACGCGATACGGCCAAGTCGACGACAATGGACGTCCGGAAAAAGCCGGAACAATAGCCTTCCGGACCCGTTGAACGCCCGAAGCGCCCGCCGCGTGCCGTCGAGCCCGCTCGCGAAACACGCTGGCCGCGCGTCGCTCATCATGTTTCCAGAGGTTCTTATGCTCAAGACGTATACTGCCGCCGCCGCCCTGCTGTGCGCCGTTTCGGCGCCCGCCTTCGCCCAGGGGATGCCCGGCGATTTCCGCCTCCAGGCCATGCAGGCGAACGCGTTCGAGATCCAGTCCAGCCAGATCGCGCTGTCCAAGACCCGCAACGCCGCCGTCCGCTCCTATGCCCGCGACGCCCTGCGCGACCATCGCTCGGCGAATGTCGCGCTTGCCGGCGGCGAGCGGAACTACGTCGCCGCCCGCGCCGGCGGCCCGGCCGACCTGATCGGCGCCCCGCTGGCGGTGGCCGGCGGCGCGGTGGGCGCGGCGACGGGGGCCGCGGCCGGCGTCGTCGGGGGCACCCTCGAGGGCGGCCCGGTGGCGGGCGTCGAGGGCCTCGGCTCGGGCGCGGCGCGCGGTGCCGCCGCCGGAAGCCGGATCGGCCGCATGGATGTGGACGAGACCGCCGGCACCACCGTGGTGGCCCCGAGCCCCGAGCAGCAGCAGATGCTGGCCGAGCTGTCGTCCACCCCGGCGGGCGCGCGCTTCGACCGGGTCTATGCCCGCCAGCAGGTGCAGGCGCATCAGATGACCATCGGGATGACGCAGGCCTATGCCTCCACGGGGCCGAACCCGGCCCTGCGCAACTACGCCCAGCAGGCGCTGCCGGTGCTCCAGCAGCATCTCGCCATGGCCGAGCGCCTGCCCGGCGCCCGCTGAGCCCGGAGCAGGCACGACCTTCGGAAGGGGGCGGCGGGAGGGATCCCGCCGCCCCTTTCTCGCGTCACGCGCAGGAGATGAAGGCGGCCGGGTTCGGCGTGCGCCCGTCCGCCTGGAGCAGCGGCGCGAAATCGCCGGTCGCGGGATCGCGCACCTGAAGCTGGCCGGTGGCGACGCCGAAATGCGCCCCGTGCAGGGACAGCAGGCCGTTCTTCACCCGCGCGGAGACGAAGGGGAAGGTCATCAGGTTCTCGATGCTCTGGCTGACCATCGCGTGCTCGAGCCGGGTGATGAAATCGGGCGCCGAGGATTCGCCGGCCTTCTCCACGGCGGGGGCGACGAGCGACACCCACTTGCCGATGAAGTTGCTGCCCGAGAGCGGCGCCACCCGGTTCGCATAGGCCTTGATGCCGCCGCAGGAGGCATGGCCGAGCACGACGATGTGCTTCACCTGGAGCGCCTGCACCGCGAACTCGATGGCCGCCGAGGTGCCGTGATACTCGCCGCCGACCTCGTAGGGGGGCACGATGTTGGCGACATTGCGGATCACGAACAGCTCGCCCGGCCCCACGTCGAAGATGGCCTCGGGGGCAACGCGGCTGTCGCAGCAGCCGATCACCAGAACGTCCGGCTCCTGCGAGGTGCCGAGTTCGGCGTAGCGTCGGCTCTCGTTTGCGAAGCGCCCCTGCATGAAGGACACGTAGCCGTCGGTCAGGCGCTTGGGCAGCATCGGGAAACGTCCTCCGGTCGATCTTTTCGGCGACGGACTTGTCCCGAAGCGCCGCCGGGTTCAAGCGCCATGCCACGCAAGGCGCACCGGCTCCGGTGGAGTATCGCCCGCCGCCACCCGGCGCGCCAGCGCCGCGAGACCCGCCGGCTCCACCCGCTCGGCGGTGGCCGCGAGCTCGTCGAGGCTCCACCAGCGCGTGCCCCGCACGGGATTGTCCTCCGTCTCGGCGAGCCGGCTCGTGTCCACGCGGTCGTCGGGAAGGCGGACGACGAAGTAGCGCTCGCGGGCATGGCGCGGCTGGCGGAAGAGCGTGAACGGGCCCTCGCAGCGCGCCACCTCCGGGCCGATCACCGCGTCCGCGACGCCGATCTCCTCCGACAGCTCGCGGCGGCAGGCCTCCACATGGCTCTCGCCCGGCTCCAGGCCGCCGCCGGGCATGAACCAGAAGACGCGCTCGTCCGCCGCCGCGCCGGGGACGGGGCGCACCGATTCGTAGGCGATGAGCAGGAGCCGCCCCGCCGGATCGAAGACCAGGGCGCGGGCGACGTCGCGGGCGGGGAATTCGGTCGTCGTGTCGGCGCTCATGCCCGAGCCGATAGCAGGAATCCGCGCGCCGCTCACGCGGGCCGGGCCGCTTGTCCCCGCCGGACGGGGGCGGTATCCGCCGCCTCCAGGGCCGCGCGGGGACAGGAACCGATGATCGATCAGCCTCCCGGCGTCGGCGTGCGCCTGCTCGACCCCCGCCTGACCGGCTGGGGCTTTCCGCGCTGGGGCTCGGCGGCGGCGGCCGGGCTCGACCTGCACGCCTGCATCGAGACGGAGCTCGTTCTGGAGCCGCAGGCGCCGGCGGTGCTGATCCCGGCGGGCATCGTCGTGACCATCCGCGATCCCGACTGGTGCGCCCTGGTGCTGCCGCGCTCCGGCCTCGGCCATCGCGAGGGGCTGGTGATGGGCAACGGCACCGGGGTGATCGACGCGGATTACGAGGGGCAGATCCTGATCTCGGCCTGGAACCGCAACCCGGCGCCGGGGCCCGGCATCGCCGTCGCGCCCGGCGACCGCATCGCGCAGCTCGTGTTCACGCGGATCGGCCGGCCGCTGCTCTCCATCCACGAGGACGCCCCCGAGGGGCCGGGCTCCGGGCGCGGCGCCGGCGGCTTCGGATCGAGCGGGCGGCGCTGACCCCGCGCAATCGCGCGCCGAACCGGGTAAGACTTGGCGCCGATGCTCGATCGACCTGAGTCCGCGCCCCCCTCGACACTCGCCCGCGACGCGGCCGGTCCGGTCGCGCTCGGCCGCCTGCGCCTCGCCGTCGCGGCCGTGGTGGACATCGCCCTCCATGCCCGCCCGCAGCCGGTGAACGCGCGGCTCCTCGCCGAGCGGCACGGCCTGCCGCCCCGCCATCTGGAGACCGTCCTCCAGGCCCTCGTCCGGCACGGGCTGCTCAAGGGGATGCGCGGGCCTCGCGGCGGCTACGAGCTCGCGCGGGAGCGCCGCCGCATCAGCCTCGGCGACATCGCCCGCGCCACGGCCGGCGACGGAGCCTCGGAGGGGGGAACGGCCCCGCCCGCCATCGCCGCCCTGGCGGAACCGGTGCTGCGGGAGGCCCAGGCCGCCTTCCTCGCCGCCCTCGACACGGTGAGCGTGGAGGATCTCTGCCGGCGGGCGGAGGCCGCCTCCGCCACGCGGACCCAGCCGGCCCCTCCCCAGTTCGACATCTAGAGTCCGTCCGGGAGAGGGGCATTCCGGCTTTTCGCCCGGACATACGCCGGCACAACAACCTGAAGTTCGTCCGACGCTCATGACGGCGCCGGACGCGCTCGGGCGCCGTCATCGAAGCCGGCTTTCAGCCTCGCTTAACGGGCTGCGTCGCAGGATGGCATCGGACGTCCCCCAAGCTCGGGCGGGCGTCCGGGAGTTCACCGAGATGGCATACGAGGGTGCGGGGCTGCCGATCGCCGTCCTGTCGGCGAGCATGCCCTTGCAGATCGTGCTGAGCCTCCGCGCGCTCGGCTACGAGACGCATGTCTTCCAGCCCTCCGAGGTGGCGCTGATCGAGGGGGGGCCCTGCGCCCTCGTCATCGTCGACGCGGAAGGGCTCGACGCCCCGCCGCTGATGCGCGGGCTGCGCGGATTCTGCCGCCACGAATCGACGCCGCTCCTGCTCGTCGCCTCCGGCAAGGCGCCCGCGCAGCGCCGGGAGGCCCTGGAGGCCGGCGCCTCGGACATGATCGAGCGGCCGCTGGACCCGCTGGAGCTTCAGGTCCGCGCCCGCAACCTGATCGATCTCGGGCTCGCCCGGCGCGAATCGCAGCGGGCGGCCTCGCTCCTGCGCATGCGGATGGCGGAGGTGGAAGCGGCGGCGCGCGAGCGCGAGCGCGAGACCATCCACCGCCTGATGCTCGCCGCCGAGTTCCGCGACGACCAGGCCGCCGACCATCTCACCCGCGTCGCCGGCTGCTCCATCGCCATCGCCGAGGGGCTGGGCCTGAGCGAGGACGAGGCGAACGACATCGCGCTCGCCTCCACCATGCACGACATCGGCAAGATCAGCGTTCCCGACAGGGTGCTGCTGAAGGCCGGCCCGCTCGATGCCGAGGAGCAGGAGGAGATCCGCCAGCACACGGTGCGCGGGCACATGATGCTCGCGGGCAGTTCCTCCCAGCTCCTGCAACTCGCCGCGCAGATCGCCTTGAGCCATCACGAGCGCTGGGACGGCAAGGGCTATCCGCATCGGCTGGCCGGCGAGGCCATCCCCATGGCGGGCCGCATCGTGGCCGTGGCGGACGTGTTCGACGCCCTGGTCTCCGAGCGGGCCTACAAGAAGGGCTGGCCGCTGGAGAAGGCCCGCGACCACCTGATCGCCAATGCCGGCAGCCATTTCGACCCGGTCTGCGTCGACGCCTTCCTGTCGCGCTGGGAGGACGTCGTCCTGCTGATGCGGGAGCGGCCCTCGACCTACAAGGCCGCCTGACGCGCTCGCTCCGACATGCTTCAGGCGTCGCCGACGACGCCGGCCTCGTCCTGCGCCTGGAGCACGTCGGGGCGCGGCATCGAGATGATGTTGTAGCCCGAATCCACGAAATGGACCTCGCCGGTGACGCCGCCGGACAAGTCGGAGAGCAGGTAGAGGGCCGAGCCGCCGACCTCGTCCTGCGTCACCGTCCGCCGCAAGGGAGCGTGCGCCTTCTGGTGGTTGAACATCAGCCGCGCGTCGGAGATGCCGGCCCCTGCGAGCGTCCGCATCGGACCCGCCGAGAGCGCGTTGACGCGGATGCCGTCCGGCCCGAGATCGGCCGCGAGATAGCGCACGGAGGCTTCCAGCGCGGCCTTGGCGACGCCCATCACGTTGTAGTTCGGCATCACCCGCGTGGAGCCGCCATAGGTGAGCGTCAGGAGCGAGCCGCCCTTGTCCATGCGCCTGGCCGCGCGCTGCGCGATCTCCGTGAAGGAGAAGCACGACACCGTCATCGTGCGCGAGAAGTTCTCGCGGGTGGTGACGTCGACATAGCGGCCCTTGAGCTGCGCCTTGTCGGAGAATCCGATGGCGTGGACGACGAAGTCGAGCCGGCCGTCGAAGCGCTCGTCGAGCCCCGCGAAGGTCGCGTCCACGGAGGCGATGTCCTCGACGTCGCAGGGCAGCACGATGTCGGAGCCGAGCTTCGCCGCGAGGGGCGTCACCCGTCGGCCCAGCGCCTCGCCCTGATAGGTGAAGGCGAGCTCCGCGCCGTGGGCGTGCAGCATCCGCGCGATGCCCCAGGCGATCGAGTGATCGTTGGCGACCCCCATGATCAGGCCGCGCTTGCCCGCCATCAAACCCGTCATACGCTCGGCCCGCTTCGGTTCGCGGCTCCCTTTCGGGCGCCCGGATCAGGCCACGACGCTTAAAGGGGGCCCGGCGCGCTGTCCAATCCGGGTGTTGCACAGACGCCGCGAGGGATGCGCTATGGGGCCTCGTCACCGGGGGATCGCGCAGGAATGGCCTTCATCAGCGTCACGCGGCTGCGGATCCGCTCGATCCGCTTCCTGCCGGCCTTCGCGCTGGACGCTTGGCGGACCAAGAGGCAGGCGGCGCGGGCCGAGGGCTTCCTCGGCGGCTCGCTCCTCGGCGGCCGGGGCCGGGCCTTCTGGACGATGACCGCCTGGGACGGCGAGGCGAGCATGCGCGCCTACATGACCGGCGGCGCCCATCGCACGGCGATGCCGCGCCTCATGCACTGGTGCGACGAGGCGTCGGTGACGCATTGGATCGAGCCGGGCGAGGCGCTCCCCTCCTGGACGGAGGCCGTGAGGCGCATGCGCGCCGAAGGCCGCATATCGAAGGTCCGCCACCCGAGCCCCCGGCACGCGGACATGAGCTTCGACGATCCGCGCCTGACCGGGACGGCGATCCCGATCAGGCCGGCGGCGGGGCGGGTCTGATCCGGGCGGCGGACAGCACGATCCCGGCGGCGCTGCGGCTCGGGTCCCCTCCGCAGGGCAGCCGCATCAGGCCGTCCAGCCGGTCGAGAGCGCCGACCTGACGGTCCCGCTCCGGGCCGCCGGCGAGCAGCGGCGCCAGCGCGTCGGAGAGGGTTCTCGGGTTGCAGTCGGCCTGCACGAATTCCGGCATGGCGTTCTCGGCCAGGATCAGGTTCGGCAGCACGATGCTCGGCACCTTGATGAGGCGGCGCGCCACCACCTCCTCGATCCGCGAGACCTTGTAGCCGACCACCATGGGCACGCCGGAGAGCGCCAATTCGAGGGTCACGGTGCCCGATGCGGCGAGCGCCGCCCGCGCCCGGCGGAAGGCGGCGAATTTCTCCGCCTCGCCATGCACCAGCCGCACCGGCACCGTCCAGGCGAGCGCCAGCCGCTCGATCAGCGCGCGGTGACGGTTCACGGCGGGCAGGGTGGCCTCGACGGGACCGATGCGCTCGACGACGCGCGCCAGGGTCTCGCCGAAGACCGGCATCAGCCGCTCGATCTCGGAGCGGCGCGAGCCGGGCAGCACCACGAGATGCCGGGGCTCGCCCGTGCGCAGCAGCCGCTCCGCCGGGTCCGGGCGCAGCACGTCGAGCCGCTCGATCAGCGGGTGGCCGACATAGGTGCAGAGGGGACCGCCGAGCCGGCGATGGGCCTCGGGCTCGAAGGGCAGCAGCGCCATGACGTGGTCGATGAAGGGCCGCATCTTCGCCGCCCGCCACGGGCGCCAGGCCCAGACGCTCGGGCTGACGTAATCGACGATTGGGATATGGGGCGCCGCCTTGCGCACCTTCGCGGCGACGGCATGAGTGAAGCCGGGGCTGTCGATGATGACGAGCACGTCGGGATCGGCCGCGACCACGTCGGCGACGGTCTCGCGGATGCGCCGCAGGAGCGTGCGGGCGCGCGCCAGCACGGGCAGGTAGCCCATCACCGCCACGTCATCGAGGGGGAAGAGCGAGGCGAACCCCTCCGCGATCATCGCCTCGCCGCCGACGCCGCCGAAATCGATTGTCTCGCGCGACGTTTCGCGCAGCACGCGCATCAGCTTGGCGCCGAGCTGGTCGCCGGAATCCTCCCCCGCGACGAGCCAGATTCTCTTGGTCACGCGCGGCCCCATGCGGCTGGCGGCAAGCCGATCAGGAACAGGCCGAGCCTGTCGGCTTCCGCCGCCGTCTCGGACCGGTCGATGACGAGCGTACGCCCGGCCTCGATGCCGATCCCGCAGCAGCCGGCGGCATGGGCGGCGCGCACGGTACGCGGTCCGATAGCCGGCAAATCGACGCGCAGGTCCTGGCCCTCCTTGGCGAATTTCACGAGCACCGTCGCGGCATGGGGCTTTCCCCGGCCGAAGGGCTTGCGGCCGAGGGCGCGGGCGCGGGCGAGCATGCGGTCGGTGCCCTCGGGGCCCTCGACGGCCAGCGCCCGCTCGGAGGCGACCACCGCCGCCTGCCCGACATCGTAGGGCGAGAGCGCGGCGAGCAGCGCTCGGCCGGTGGCGAGGGAGGCCAGCGCGCCCGCGTCGGGGGCATGCCGGCCGAGCTGCCCTTGCGGGCTCAGGAGGTCCGGCGCGGCCTCGTGGACGCCGAGGACATGGTGCCCGTTCTCCTCCAGCAGGGTGAGCGCGGCGCGCAGCAGGCGGTCGTCGCCGCCCGCCGTGATCCGGCGCAGGGCCTCGCGGTTGCGGAGCGCCGCGGCGGCGTTGAGGATCGCCGCGGGGCTCGGGCGGGCGACGCCCCCGGCGGGGATGACCTGGGCCGGCCCCCACCCGGCGAGGATCCTCAGCGCGCCTGCCACGTCGAGGAGATCGACGCTGGCATCGGCGCGGGCGCGCAAGGAGCGGTCGGTGAAGCCGCGCAACGCCAGGATGCGGAACGGGCGCCCGGCCTCCCGCAGGGAATCGGCGACGAGCTCCGGCAGGCGTCCGGCGCCGGCGACGAGCACGAGCGTCCCCCGCCCGTCCATCGCAGCCGGAGCCCGCGCCGTCGCCTGCGGGGCGGCGCTCAGGCCGGCCCCGCCGGCGGCGTCCCGCGCGGGGTGCAGATCGAGCGCTTGCCGCCTTCCCGGACGAAGTCGAGGATCTCCCGCACCGCCGGATGCGCCTCGAACTCCACCGCCACGTCCTCGACGCGCTCCAGCAGCGTGCCCTCGGGCGCGAACAGGGCGCGGTAGGCCCGGCGCAGGGCGTGGATGTCCTCGCGCGCGAAGCCGCGCCGCTGGAGGCCGATGATGTTGAGGCCCGAGAGATAGGCGCGGTTGCCGACCACCATGCCGTAGGGGATGCAGTCGTTCTCCAACCCCGAGAGGCCGCCGACGAAGGCATGCGCGCCGACCCGCGCGAATTGGATCACCGCCGCGCCGCCCCCCAGGATGGCGTAGTCGCCGACGCTGCAATGGCCGGCGAGCATGACGTTGTTGGAGAAGACCACCCCGTTCCCGACCCGGCAATCGTGCCCGACATGGGAATTGGCGAGGAAGGCGCAGCGGTCGCCCACCACCGTCTCCATGCCGCCCCCGGCCGTGCCGGGATTCATGGTGACACCCTCGCGGATCTGGCAATCGGCGCCGATGCTCAGCGTCGAGGGCTCGCCCTTGAACTTCAGGTCCTGCGGCTGGTGGCCGATGGAGGCGAAGGGGAAGATCCTCGTGCGCGGCCCGATCGTGGTGCGGCCGGCGACGACGACATGGCTCACGAGCTCGCAGCCCTCGGCCAGCACCGCCTCCGGGCCGACATGGCAGAACGGGCCGATCGCGACGCCGTCCCCGATGCGGGCGCCGTCCTCGACGACGGCGCTCGCGTGGATGCGCGCGGCGCTCACTCGGTCACCAGCATGGCGCCGATCTCGGCTTCGGCGACGAGCGCGCCGTCGACCCGCGCCTCGCCGCGGAACCACCACATGGTCCTGCGCTGGTTCAGCTTTTTCATGTGGTAGCGCACCGTATCGCCCGGCACGACGGGCTTGCGGAACTTGCACTTGTCGATGGTCATGAAGAACACCTGCTTGGTCCTCACCTCCTGCGTCATGATGTGACGGCAGCAGATGGCGCCGGCGGTCTGGGCCATGCCCTCGATCAGCAGCACGCCGGGGAAGACGGGCAGGTTCGGGAAATGGCCCGTGAACTGCGGCTCGTTGACGGTGACGTTCTTGATGCCGACGCAGCTCTCGTCGCGGTCGATCTCGACGATCCTGTCGATCATCAGGAACGGATACCGGTGGGGCAGGTATTCGAGCACCTTCTGGATGTCGGCCGTCCCGAGGTCGCTTGTCGTCTCGCTCATGAAATCCCGCTCGCCGCACCCGCCCGTCATGCCGCCCCGAAGGCGGCGGTCGCGCCGTCTTCGGCAGAAATCGGCGCGGATGCAAGCCCTTGCGGCCGCGCGGGCTCAGGCGCCGGCCACTACCGCGCGGACCTTGCGCCCGAGGCTCGCCGCCGTGAACGGCTTGACGATGAGATGCACCCCGTCGTCGAGGCGGCCGTGGTGGATGACCGCGTTGCGGGTGTAGCCGGTGGTGTAGAGCACCTTGAGCCCCGGCCGGCGGCGCGCCGCCTCGTCGGCGACCTCGCGGCCGTCGAGCGGGCCGGCGAGCACCACGTCGGTGAAGAGCAGGTCGAGCTCGGGATGGGCGTCGAGGAGGTCGAGGGCCGCCGGCCCCTCCGCCGCCTGGATCACCCCGTAGCCCGCCTCCTCGAGCGCCGCGACGGAGAAGGCGCGCACCATGGCGTCGTCCTCCACCACGAGTACGGTCAGCCCCGCGCGCGGCGCCCGCTCCAGCGCGCCGGGGATCAGGGTCGGCGTCTCCATGGCGGCCCGCGCTCCCGAGCCCCCCTCCTCCGC
This sequence comes from Methylobacterium endophyticum, assembly GCF_050591105.1. Classification (NCBI taxonomy): domain Bacteria; kingdom Pseudomonadati; phylum Pseudomonadota; class Alphaproteobacteria; order Hyphomicrobiales; family Methylobacteriaceae; genus Methylobacterium; species Methylobacterium endophyticum. Next base: position 94,705 of record NZ_JBNHES010000015.1, on the reverse strand, counting down.
CATCGGGACGTGACGGGGGAAATAGAGCTTCACCACGGTGCCCTCGCCGGGCTCGGAATAGATCGCGGCATGGCCGCCCGACTGCCGCAGGAAGCCGTAGACCTGCGCCAGCCCGAGCCCCGAGCCCTTGCCGCTCGCCTTGGTCGTGAAGAACGGCTCGAACACGCGCGGCAGCAGGTCGGCCGGCATGCCGGAGCCCGTGTCGCTCACCGCCACCAGCACATAGGCCCCCGGCGCGACCTCGTGACGGGCCGACGCGTAGGCGTCGTCGAGATGGACGTTGCCGGTCTCGATAGTGAGCCGGCCGCCCTCCGGCATGGCGTCGCGCGCGTTGACCGCGAGGTTGAGGATCGCGTTCTCGACCTGGTTGACGTCGGCGAGCGTGCCCCAGAGGCCGCCGGCCAGCACCGTCTCGACGGCGATCCGCTCCCCCAGCGTGCGGCGGAAGAGGTCGGACATGCCGGCGACCAGACGGTTGAGGTCGACCCGCTCCGGGGCCAGCGGCGACTGGCGCGAGAAGGCGAGGAGGCGCTGCGTCAGGATCGCGGCCCGGCGCGCGCCCTCCATGGCGTTCTCGATGCCGCGCATCGCCCGTCCGCCGGCCTCCCCCGCATGGCGCTGGGCCATCTCGAGGTTGCCCATCACCACGGTGAGCAGGTTGTTGAAATCATGCGCGACGCCGCCGGTGAGATGGCCGACCACCTCCATCTTCTGGGCCTGCCGGAGCTGCGCCTCGGCCCGGCGGCGCTCGGCCGCCTCCGCTTCGAGGGCGTCGGCGGCCTGGCGCCAGCGCGCGGTGGCGAGACGCTCCTGCCGGCTCTGGCGCTGCGCGAACAGGGACGCCGCCAGCAGCGCCAGAGCCGCCAGCGCCGCGACGGCGCAATAGCCGGCGAGGTTGCGCCGCCAGGCCGCCAGCACGCCGCTCTCGCTCAGGCCGAAGCCGATATAGACCGGATAGGGATCGACCTTGCGGAAGGCGAAGATCCGGTCGATGCCGTCGACGGACGAGCGCGCCGTGTAGGGACGCGCATCCCCCGATGCGATCGCCCTGAGCATCGGCGCGACGGCCGGCAGCCTCGTGTTCTCCGCGCCGGGCTCGCGCACCAGGATCTCCCCGTCCGCCCGGATCAGCACCACCGCATGGGCGATGTCGGGATCGATCTCCCGGTAGAAGCGCTCGAAATAGGAACGGTCCACGGACAGGGCCACGGCCCCGGCGAAACCGCCGTCCGGTCCGTCGAGCCGGCGCGCGAGGGTGAACACCGTCTGTCCCGTCTGGCGGCCGACATAGGCGCGCGACACGTAGGTACCCCGCCGCCCGGAGGCGGAGAGCACCCGGAACCAGTCGCGGTCCGCGAAGGACACCGCCGAGCCGTCGCGCGGGGGGTGGCTGCCGGCCGCCATGCGCCCGTCCGCATCGGTGACGGCGATGGCGGCGACCTGATCGTAATCGTTCGGCAGCGAGGCGAGGAAGGTCTCGAAATCGGCCTTCGTCCGGGGATCGCGCAGGTCGACGGTGCGCAGCCGCCCGGCGACGCGGTCGAGGATGAGCCTCTGCGTCTCGAAGACCTTGTTGGCGTGCTCGTGCAGGACGCGGACCGTGCGCTCGACCCGCTCGCCCGCCTCGCGCAGCACATCGCGCCGGTTCTCGAGAGCCGCCAGGACGAGCACCGCGAGAGGCAGCAGGACGGCGAGGAGGACGAGCATGCGCCCGGCCCGGATCGCCCCCGTCGTGCCGGCCGGCGCCGGGGCCGGCGGCGCCCGGTCGGGCTCGCGGGCGAGGCCAATGCCCATGCTGGCGTCGAATCCCTGGCGGCGAATCGGAGGCCGGCAACCTTAGGGAAAGAGGCGCCGGGACGGAAACCCTTTGCCCGCCGCGACGGTCAACGCGGCATGAACGCGATGTCCGAAAGCCGCCGGATCAGGCGTCCGGCTCCCCCGGCCCCTCGGCCTTCCCGCCGGACCGCTCGGCCAGCCGCGCCAGGGTCGTCAGTTCGCGGAACCAGGCCCGCACGGGCTTGGCCGGCGTGCCGCCCCAGCGGCTGCCCGGCGGCACGTCGCGGTTGACGTTGGAGGATCCGGCGATCTGCGAGCCGCGCCCGATGCGCAGATGCCCGACGACGCCGACCTGCCCGCCGAGCACGACATAGTCCTCCAGCGTGGTCGAACCGGAAATGCCGACGCCCGAGACGATCACGCAGTGCCGCCCGACGACGACGTTGTGGGCGATCTGCACGAGGTTGTCGATCTTGGTGCCCTCGCCGATGATCGTGTCGCGGCTGGCGCCCCGGTCGATGGTGGTGTTGGCGCCGATCTCGACGTCGTCCTGGACGATGACCCGCCCGATCTGCGGCACCTTCAGGTGGCTCGCGCCCATGGCGAAGCCGAAGCCGTCCTGGCCGATGCGGGCGCCGGGATGGACGATGACGCGGTTGCCGACGAGGGCATGGGTCAGCGTGGCGCCGGCCCCGATGGAGCAGTCGCGCCCGATCCGCACGCCCGGTCCCACCACGGCGCCGGGACCGAGCACGCTGCCCGATCCGATCTCGGCCCCCGGACCGACCACGGCGCCGGGATCGACGCGCACGCCCGCCTCCAGCAGCGCATCCGGGTGGACATGGGCGCCGGCCGAGACGCCGGGGGAGCCGTAGAGCGAGCCGGGCCGGGCCGCATCCGGGTGGAAGCGGGCGAGAAGGCCGGCATAGATCCGGTAGGGGTCGCGCACCACGAGCGCGACGGTGCCCGCCGGCACGCGGGCGGAGAAGCGCGGCGCCACGAGGCAGGCCCCGGCCCGCGTCGCGGCCAGCGCGTCGCCGTAGCGGGCGTTGTCCATGTAGGCGAGGTCGGACGGGCCGGCGCTCTCGAGGGGCGCCGCTCCGGTGAGGAGCACCGCCGCGTCGGTGCCGGGCGGCAGCGAAACGCCGGCAGCCTCGGCGACGGCGCCGAGGCTGAGGGAGGTCGCAGCGGTGAAGAAGGTTGTGCTGTTCATGCCGGACAACGCGCCGCCCTCGCGGACGGCGCGTCGGTCCCTCGTCAGAAGCGCGAGCCGCCGGAGAAGCGGAACGCCTGCGTCTGGTCCTTGCCGACGCGGAAGTTCGTGCCGGGCACCTTCACGCCCTCGTCCTTGGTGACGGCGTAGGCGTAGTCGAAGCGGATCGGGCCGAGGGGCGAGTTCCACAGGATCGAGGCGCCGATGGACGAGCGGATCGCGGCCTTGTCGTGGACGTTCACGCATTCCGGCTCGACGCCGATGGTGAAGGCGTTGAAGCTGCAGGTCCCGTTCGGGGCGATGCCGTTGATGAAGGCGTCGCCGTTGACGTTGAAGGCGCGCCGGCCGTGATAGCCGAACAGCGTGCCGGCATCGGCGAACACGGCGCCCTTCAGGCCGAGATCGCGCGGGATGCCCCAGATCGGGAACTGAACTTCGAGCGTGCCGCCGACATAGGTCGAGCCGCCGATGGCGTTGGAGCGGCTGTCGGCGATGCCGACGTCGCGCGGGCCGATGCCGTTCGGGGCGAAGCCGCGCACGAGCGACGGTCCGAGGAAGAACTGGTCGGTGATGCGCAGGGGCTTGTCGTCCAGCGCGGTGACGTGACCGCCCTGGAACTTCACGAAGCCGACCACGTCCTCCCAGAGTTCCTTGTAGTAGCGCGCCTCGCCGGTGACGCGGAAGAACTTCGAGTCGCCGCCGATGCCGGCGACGTCGGGCTTCAGCTCGGCGTAAAGGCCGTTCTTGGGCGAGCTGAGGCTGTCGAGGTCCGAATAGGCGAGCGTCAGACCGGCGAGCGAGGTCAGGGTCGAGGCCTGCGAGCCCTTGATCGCGATCGACGCCTCGCCGTTGTAGGCGCAGTTCGGATAGATCGCGAGACCGCCGACGTTCTGGCCACCGATGATCGTGCCGGGAGCATAGACCTGGGTGAGGCCGGGGATCGGGATCGAGCAGTCGTTATAGGGCTTCTTGATGCTGTTGGGCACCTTCAGCTCGGTGTTGTAGAGCGAGTAGCGCAGCGTCACGCCGAACTCTTCCGTCACCGGCAGGCCGACACGGACCTGGCCGCCATAGACGGTGGTCTCGTAGCGCGAGTAGCGGGTCAGGTCGCTGTACTTGTAGAAGGCGTCGAAGCCGGCGGCCAGACGGTAGCCGAGGAAGTACGGCTCCGTGAACGAGAAGTCGATGCCGCGCGAATACTGGCCGCCGGTGGCGGCGAGGCGCACGAACTGGCCACGGCCGAGGAAGTTCGATTCGGAGACCGAGACCTCGCCGATGATGCCGTCCTGGCTCGAGTAGCCGCCGGCCACCGAGAACGACCCCGTGGGCTGATCCTCGACATCGATGTTGATGATCACGCGGTCCGGCGAGGAGCCCGGCTCGTTGGAGAAGCGGACCTTCTTGAAGAAGCCGAGGCCGTTGATGCGGCGCTCCGCGCGGTCCGTCAGGACGCGGTTGTAGGCGTCGCCCTCGGTGATATCGAGCTCGCGGCGGATGACGTAGTCGCGGGTGCGGGTGTTGCCGCGGATATTGATGCGCTCGACATAGACGCGCGGGCCGTCCTCGATGACGAAGCCCAGCGCCACCTGATGGGTGGCGCGGTCGCGCTGGCCGGTGGGACGCACCTGCGCGAAGGGGTAGCCCTGGCGGGCCACCTGCGTGGTGACGCCGGTGAGCGTCTTCTCGACGTCCTCGGCGTTGTAGACGTCGCCGACGGTGGCGCGGATGTCGCCGTTGAACTGCTGCGCGTCGAGGCCCGACAGGCGCGAGTCGATGGCCACCGCGCCGACGCGGTACTGCTCGCCTTCGTCGACGGTGATCGTGACCACCCAGCCCGTCTGGTCGGGGCTCTCGACATAGCGGGAATCGGCGCTGACGACGCGGAAATCGGCATAGCCGTTCTTCAGGTAGAAGCGGCGGACGAGCTCCACGTCGCTGGCGATGCGATCGGGATCGTAGACGTCCGAGGTCTTGACGAAGCTCAGGAAGTTCATCTCCGACGAGGACATCAGGTCACGGAGCTTCGACTCCGAATACGCCTGGTTTCCGACGAAGTTGATCGCCACGATGCCGGTCTTGTCGCCCTCGTCGATCGTGTAGATCACGTCGATGCGGCCGTTCGGCAGGTCGACCGTGCGGTAGCTGACCTTGGCGGTGCCACGGCCGGCACGGCGATAGACTTCCTTGATCCGCTGGATGTCGGAGTTGATCACCGCCGGGTTGAAGGCGCCGCGGCCCTTGGCCTCGACCTCGGCCTCGAGCGTGGCCTTCTCGACCTTCTTGTTCCCCTCGAACACCACCCGGTTGATGATGTTGTTCTCACGGACGGTGACGACGGTGCTGGCGCCGCTGCGCGAGACCTTCACGTCCGAGAACATGCCGCTCGCCAGCAGGTTGCGGCGGGCTTCCTCGACCGAGCCGGAGGCGGTGCCGGTCACATAGGAGCGGATCGTGTCCGAATCGACGCGCTTGTTGCCCTGAACGACGATCTGCTGCGCCTGCGCGGAACCGCCAAGCACCACGCCGGCCGCGGTGGCGACTAGGACGATGGCCCGTTCCACCGACTTGCGCCGGCGCTTCCCCGTCATCGACATCATTCAATCGCCCGTCTGTCTTATTGTTCGGAGCGGGTTTGCACCCGCAGACAGGCGATCGTTGGCCGATCGTCCCGTCCTCTGGTCCCGGCTGAGCTTCTAACGGGAAACGGGGTCGAAGCAACCGCCGGCCCGTGCCGCGAGGGGGATTCTGAGAGGACGTGGCCTTCGCGCCACTTAACGGGCGCGAAACGCTGTTTGGTATCTCGCATCAGAGTGAATGCGGCGTAAATGCAGCCGCTCGCTGAGCTTTCCGAAATGAGACAGCGGTTGCCGCAACACTTCGTTAACCATAAGGCCCGGCCTTGGAACGACTCGAAAGGAGCCGCCCGGCCGAGCCGAGGAGACCGTCCAGGCAGGGACGCGGCGGGCGCCCGAGGGAGGCCCGCTCAGGTGCCGCTGCGCAGGTAGGCGCCGACGGTGTCGTTCCAGGTAGCGAACAGCATCAGCATCAGCACCAGGGCGAGACCGATGCGGAAGCCGATCTCCTGCGTGCGCTCGGGCAGCGGCTTTCCGCGCACCGCCTCGAAGGCATAGAACAGCAGGTGCCCGCCATCGAGCAGCGGCACGGGAAACAGGTTCAGCAGCCCGATCGAGACCGAGAGCAGCGCCACCAGCCCGACGAGGCCGCCGACGCCGCCCACCTTCGCCACCTCGCCGGAGACCCGCGCGATGCCGATGGGGCCGGAGAGCTGGTCGGCGGATTCGCGCCCCGTCACCAGCTTGCCGAGATAGCTGAAGGTGCGCTCCACCACGAAATAGGTCTCGTGGACGCCGAGCGAGAGGGAGTCGACGGGCCCGTACTGCACGAGCTTCGCCTCGCTGCCCTTCGGCCCCTGGATGCCGAGCCGTCCGAGCCGGTGCCGCCCGAAGGGCGTGCGCTCCTCGTAGACCTCCGGGGTGGCGGTGATCTGCTTGGCATCGCCGGCCCGGTCCACGGTGAAGACGAGGCTCGTATCGGCGCTCGACGAGACCGTGCGCTGCATGGCGACGAAGTTGCCGACCGGCGCGCCGTCGATGGCGGTGATGACGTCGCCCGGCTGGAATCCGGCGCGGGCGGCGGCGCTGTTCTCCATCACCGCCTCGACGCGGGCGGGCAGCTCGTAGCGCCCGCTGACCCAGATGGCCCCCGAGAACAGGGCGATGGCCAGGATGAAGTTCGCCACGGGGCCGGCCACGACGATGGCCGCGCGCTTGGCGACGGGCTGGGTCGGGAAGCTCGTCGCGCGCTCCTCCGGGCTCATCCGGGCGACCGCCTCGGGGTCGGGCACGCTGGCGCCGTTGGCGTCGCCCTTGAACTTGACGTAGCCGCCGAGCGGGATGGCCGAGAGCTTCCAGCGGGTGCCGTGGCGGTCGTTGAAGCCGAAGACCTCCGGCCCGAAGCCGATGGAGAAGGCGTTCACGGAAACGCCGCACCAGCGCCCGACGAGGAAATGGCCCAGCTCGTGGACGAAGACCACGATGGTCAGCACGATGAGGAACGGGATCACCGCGCCGAAGAAGCCGGCGGCGGTGCCGCCCATGGCGTTCAGGAAGTCCATCAACCGTCCCTCGTGGGCCCGCGCGCGGGGACGACGTCGAGCCCGCCGCGATCCATATCAGATCAGGGGGGCGCCCCGCCAACGCAAACCGCCGGTACTGTGACACCGCGCCCCGCCGCCGGGGATGCGGCCGCCGGCGCCGTCCCCGGAATCCCGCCGCGACCGGGAGGATGGATCGCCGGAAGGGTTAACGCGCGGCTTCCGCCGGCACCCGAGCGCCCAACCTCGGGCCCGTGTGCCGTTCGTTACCGACGCCCGCGCCACGGCCGATCTAAACCAACCTCACACCGGCACCGGCTCGGTGCCACCGGCCGCAACGCAACACCTTGGAGAAGCCCGATGTCCGACCTCGCTTTCGACACCGCCCGCACCGCTCTCTCGACGATCGCCATCGCGCCGCAGGCGATCGATCAGCACCTGGACACGGACGAGCTGAGCATGGACGAGCTCGACGAAGCCGATGGCGGCCTGATGATTCCCCTGCTCTTCGCCGCCGGCTTCTTCGGATACATCGGCTACCACCACCTGCGGTATTGCAAGTAAGGGCTGGCTCCGCGCGGCTTCGGACCGACATCGGACGGCCCCTGGACGGGGGGCTGCCGACCTCCCCTCAATGGGCGCCAGCCGCAGCCGGCGCCGGGCGCGGCCGGCGGATCAGGGGCGTGGCCAGCGCCATGGCCAGGAACAGGCCGGTCAGCACCAGGAAGACGTCCGAGAAGCCCATGATCAGCCCTTGCATGCGCACGGTGTTGGTCATGGCCTTGAGCGCCTGCGCGTTCGCATCTCCCCCGAGCACCTCGAACTGACAGCGCATGGCGTCGAGCCGCTCCAGCGCGGCGGTGTTCGTCCAGGTGAAGCGGTCGTGGAGCCGCGCGAGGTGGAGGTCCCAGCGGTCGTTCAGCATCGTGTTGATGAGGGCGAGCCCCACCGCGCCGCCGAGGTTGCGGGTGAGGTTGTAGAGGCCCGAGGCGTTCTTCATCCGGGCCGGCGGCAGCGTGCCGAGCGCGATGTTGTTGATCGGGATCATGCACAGCATCAGCGAGCAGCCGCGCAGCACCTGCGGCCAGAGCAGCTCCCAGAAATCCCAGTCCTTGGTGATGCCGGTGACGATGAAGGTCCCGGCGGCGAAGCCCGACAGGCCGATGGCGAGCAGGATGCGCGGATCGGCCTTGGCGAGGAAGCGCCCGGCGATGGGCGCCGTGGCGAACATGCAGAGCCCCGAGACGAACATGGTCTCGCCGATCTGCAACGCCGAGTAGCCGCGCACCCGCGCGAGATAGACCGGATAGAGATAGGTCAGCCCGTAGAGGCCGATGCCGAGCACGAAGCTCGCGATGCAGCCGGTGGCGAAGTTGCGGTCGGCGAAGGCGCGCAGGTCCACGATGGGCTCAGCAGCCGTGAAGGCCCGCCAGAAGAACGCCACCCCCGAGACCGCGCAGACGACCGCGCAGGCCAGCACCGCCTCGTCGGCGAGCCAGTCGTGGTTCGGGCCCTCCTCCAGCACGTATTCGAGGCAGCCGAGGAAGCCGGCCATGAAGGCCAGGCCGAACCAGTCGAAATGCTCGAACAGGGCGAGGTTGGGCTTGTCGAAATCGACGAGCAGGAAGGTCGAGACCGTGACGACGATGCCGGGGATGGCGTTGATGAGGAACAGCCAGTGCCAGGAGAAGAGGTCGGTGAGGTAGCCGCCCACCGTCGGGCCGATGGTGGGAGCGAGCGTCGCCACGAGCCCGATCATCGGCGAGACGATGGAGCGCTTCGAGGGCGGGAAGATCGTGAAGGCCGAGGCGAACACGGTCGGGATCATGCCGCCGCCGATGAAGCCCTGGAGCGCGCGCCAGACGATCATCTCGCCGATGCTGCTCGAGGTCGCGCACATCAGGCTCATCAGCGTGAAGCCGCCGGACGCGATCACAAACATCCACCGCGTCGAGATCACCCGCGACAGGAATCCCGAGAGCGGGATCATGATGACCTCGGCGATGAGGTAGCTGGTCTGGACCCAGGGGATCTCGTCGGCGGAGGCCGAGAGCCCCGCCTGGATCTCGTTGAGCGAGGCCGAGACGATCTGGATGTCCAGGATCGCCATGAACATCCCGAAGACCATGCACAGGAACGCCACCATGCGGCGGCGGTCGAGCGGCGGCTCCGCGGCGGGCGCGGGTATCGCGGGGACGGCGGCCACGGCGCCCCGCCCTACTGCGCGATCGCCGTGCGGACGCGCGGCTCGCGCCCGTCGCGGGTATCGACCCTCACGTAGACGGAGAGGCCCGGCCGAAGCAGGCCCTCGCGGGCGACCTCCTCGGGCACGCGCACGCGCACGGGCATGCGCTGGACGATCTTGGTGAAGTTGCCGGTGGCGTTGTCGGGGGGCAGCAGGCTGAACACCGAGCCCGACGCGGGCGAGAGCGCCTCGACCTGCCCGACGATGTCGCGGTCGGGATAGGCGTCGACGGCGATGTGGACGGTCTGGCCCGGCCGCATATGGGCGAGCTGCGTCTCCTTGAAGTTCGCGTCGACGCGCACGCTCTGGAGCGGCACCAGCGCGGCGATGCGCGAGCCCGGAGACACGTAGGCGCCCGCCTCCACCGCCTTGTTGCCGACGACCCCGTCGAAGGGCGCGCGGATCACGGTGAAGGTGAGGTCGCGGGCGGCGCGGTCCTCGGCGGATTTCAGCTCCACCGCCAGTCCCTCGGCCTCCTTCTGCTGGGCGCGCAGCACCTCGACATTGGCCTTCATGGCGACGAGGGCGGCCTCGGCGCCCTTCACGGCGGCGTCGGTGCGGTCGCGGTCGGCGCGGGCCTGCTCAATGCGGGACTTGGCGACGTAGTCGGACTTCTCGAGCTGCTGCTGGCGCAGGTAGTCGGCCGCCGCGCGCACGGAATCGGCCTTCGCCGCGTCGACCTGCGAGGCCGACTGCGCGATCTGCGCCCGCGCGGCCTCCACCTGCCGGGCGATCCGCTCGATGGTGGCGCGCTGCGTCGCGAGCTTGTCCTGCGCGGCCTCCAGGGCGAGGCGGTAGTCGCCGTCGTCCAGCGTCGCGATGACGTCGCCCTTCTTCACGGCCTGCCCGTTCCAGACGGGCACGGCGGCGAGATAGCCCGGCACCTTGGCGGCCAGAACCGAGATGTCGGCCTGCACATAGGCGTCGTCCGTCGCGACGAAGAAGCGGCCCACGGTCCACCATTTGTAGCCCTGGTAGCCGCCGCCCGCGAGCGCCGCCGTCAGGAGCGCCGTCAGCACGAGCCGGCGGACGGGACGCGCGCGCTTCTCCGAGGGAGCGTCCGGCGCGCCGGACGCGGACGGCACGGCCGGGGCAAGGGCGGCGACCACGGCGGGCGGGGTGCGCCCGGCGCCCTCGGCCTCCTGGGGAGCCACGATCTCGTCGCGGCTGGAATCGGTCTCGCGCAATGTCATCGCCGCCTCTCGGGCCTTCGACGGAAATTTTTGGACACGCATTGACCGAACGGTTCGGTCAACAATAAGGCCAGGTGTTGACGCACCGCGCCGCCGCGGCATAGATAAAATGACCGAACGGTTCGGTCAATAGGATTCAGAATGCCAGGGGCGGCCACCATCGCGCGCCGGGACGCGGAGAAGACGGCGGACGGACAGTCCGCGCGCGCCTCGTCCGAGACGGACAAGCGCCGCCAGATCCTCGAAGGCGCCCGCGTGGTTTTCATGGCGGCCGGCTTCGACGGCGCCAGCATGGGCGAGATCGCCAAGGCGGCCGGGGTCTCGAAGGGCACGCTCTACGTCTATTTCGACAGCAAGGAAGCGCTGTTCGAGGCGCTGACCATCGAGGAGAAGCGCGGCCTCGCGGAGGCCCTGTTCGATCTCGATCCGAACGACGCCGATCTCGGGGGCGTGCTGACGCGGCTCGGCCGCATCTATCTCACCGAGCTGTCGCGCCCGAGGCACATCCAGATCGTGCGCATGGTGATCGGCGCCACGGAGAAGTTTCCGCATCTCGGCCGGGCCTTCTACGAGGCGGGGCCGGCCTGCGGCATCGGCCGGCTGACGCAGTATCTCGACGGTCAGGTCGCGGCCGGCCGGGTCGTCGCGGCGGACACGGAACTCGCCGCCAAGCATTTCATGCATCTCTGCCAGGCGGGCCTCCTGACCCGCCTGCTCTTCGCCGGCGGCACCGTCACCGAGGCGGAGATCGACCACCGGGTCGGGGAGGCCGTGCGCGTCTTCCTGGCCGGATACGGCGCGAAGGTCTGATCCTACTCGGCCGCCCGGCTCACGGGCAGCGCCTCGGCGCTCCAGGCGCGGACATGGGCGTCGATGGCGAGCGCCTCGTCGACATCGGCGGGCGCGCTTGCGTAGGTGGCCGCGAACCGGGTGCAGGCCCGCTCCACCAGATCGGCGATGCCGTAGAACGGGATCCGTCCGGCGATGAAGGCCGCCACCGCGATCTCGTTGGCGGCGTTCATCACGGTCGGCGCGGCGCCCCCCTCGGAGAGCGCCGCGCGGGCGATCCGCAGGCAGGGGAAGCGCGCCTCGTCGGCCGCCTCGAAGGTCAGGCTGCCGGCGGCCGCGAGATCGAGGGGCCGTCCGCGCGCGATGGTGAGGCGGTCGCCGAGCCCGAGGCAATGGGCGATGGGCACGCGCATGTCGGGCATGGCGAGCCCGGCGGTGACGGCGCCGTCGAGCCAGTAGACCAGCCCGTGCACGATGGACTGCGGATGCACGATCACGTCGAGCCGCTCCGGCTCGATGGAGAAGAGATGGTGCGCCTCGATCAGCTCCAGCCCCTTGTTCATGAGCGAGGCGGAATCGATGTTGATCTTCATGCCCATCGACCAGGTCGGATGGGCGGCGGCCTCCGCCGGGGAAGCGGCCTCAATGCGCTCGCGGGCCCAGGTGCGGAACGGGCCGCCCGACGCCGTGATGGTCATCTTGGCGACGTCCGAGACGAGCCCCTCGCCCAGCGCCTGGGCGAGGGCGTTGTGCTCGGAATCGACCGGCAGCAGCTTGGCGTCGTAGCGCTTGGCGTCGCGCATGAAAGCGTCGCCGGCGCAGACGAGGCTCTCCTTGTTGGCGAGCGCCACGGTGCGCCCGAGCCGCAGGGCCGCGTGGGTGGGCTTGAGCCCGGCGGCGCCGCTGATCGCGGCGACCACGATGTCGGCGTCCCGCCCCACCGCGTCGAGCACGGCCGATTCGCCCGCGCCATGCGCGATGCCCGATCCCGAGAGCGCCTCGCGCAGCGCAGGCCCGGCGCTCTCGTCGGCAAGCGCGGCGAAGCTCGCGCCGGTCTCGCGGGCGAGCTTCGCCAGTGCCGCCGCATCCTTGCCGCCGACCACCGCGCCGACGCGGAAACGCTCGCCGTGCTGGGCCAGCAGGTCCGTGGTCGAGCGTCCGATGGAGCCGGTGGCGCCGAGGATGGTGACGGTGAGGGTCAACGCGGCATTCCTTCAGGTCGCGGCGCGGAGCGCAAGGGTGAGGCCGGCGAGCAGGGCCACGGCGAAGAAGCCGTCGAGCCGGTCCATGACGCCGCCATGGCCGGGGATGGAACGGCCGGAATCCTTGACCCCATACACGCGCTTGAACGCCGATTCCACGAGATCGCCCCCCTGGCTGAGCACGGAGGCGAGGCCGCTCACCAGCGCCGCCGCGACGAGGGGCACCGCCGCGAGGTCGCCGCCCTGCCCGCGCGCGTAGGCGACGACGGCCGTCCCGGCGGCGACCGCCGCGAGGAGCCCCCCGATGGCGCCGGACCACGTCTTCTTCGGGGAGACGGAGGGCATCAGCTTGGGGCCCCCGAGCGTGCGGCCGGTGAAATAGGCGGCGACGTCCGTCGACCAGACCACGGCGAACATCCAGGCCGGACCGGCGATCCCGATCCCCGGCGCGTCGCGCAGGGCCGAGGGCACCACCGCGATGACGGCCCCGCCGAGGAGGCCGCCGAGCGCCCGCAGGCGCCCGCGTCCGCCGCGCGCCACGATGAGCACCGCGAGCACGCCGACGCCGAGGGCGGCGAGCCCCGCGAGCGGCGAGACGGTCCTCGCGCAGACGACGAGGGCGACGAGGGCGAGGGCGACGAGGCCGGTGAGCAGGCGCTCCGGCGCCGTGCGGCTGATGCCGATCCACTCGGCCGCCCCGACGATGCCGGCGGCGAGCCAGACCAGGGCGAAGGGCCATCCGCCGGCGACGAGGGCCGCCACCACGACGACCGCGAGCACGATACCGGAGACCACTCGCAGGCCCAGCTCGCGCCCGGCGAACGGTCCGCGCCGCGTCGCGGGCGCGGTCTCGCCCGGCGCGATCATCAGCCGGCCTTCTCGCTCAGGCCCCCGAAGCGGCGGTCGCGGCGATGGTACTCGTCGATGGCGGCGGCGAAGGCGGCCCGGTCGAAATCGGGCCAGAACTCCGGCAGCACCACGTATTCGGCATAGGCCGTCTGCCAGGTGAGGAAGTTCGAGAGCCGCTGCTCGCCGGAGGTGCGGATGACCACGTCCGGGTCCGGGATGCCGGTGGCGTCCAGCGCCCCCGTCACCGCCTCGGCGTCGATCTCCTCGGGCCTCAGGCGCCCGGCGGCGACGGCCTCCGCCAGACGGCGGGCGGCGCGCACGATCTCTTGGCGGCCGCCGTAGTTGAAGGCGATGACGAGCGTCAGGCCGGTGTTGCGGCAGGTGCGCTCCTCGGCCTCGGTCAGCAGGCCGGCGATGTCGGAGCTCAGGCCCTGGCGGTCGCCGATGATGCGCACGCGCACGTTGGCGGCGTCGAGCTCGGCGAGGTCGCGGCGCACGAACAGCTTGAGCAGGCCCATCAGGTCGGAGACCTCGGCGGCCGGCCGGCGCCAGTTCTCCGAGGAGAAGGCGTAGATGGTCAGGTAGCGCACGCCGAGCTCGGTGGCGGCGCGCACGGCGCGGCGCACGGCCTCGACGCCCCGGCGGTGCCCTTCCACGCGCGGCAGGCCGCGCCGCGCCGCCCAGCGCCCGTTGCCGTCCATGATGATGGCGACATGCGCGGGCGGGGGGGATGACGTCAGCCGCGCGGGCGCCACGGGAGGGGCGCTCGGGCGGGCAACGGTCTGGCTGTCGCTGATCATGTCCGCCTCGACCCGGTGCGTGTGCTCCGACCGCTCCACGCCAACCCCCTTGCTCGCCCCGACGCGGCAGCCGAACACAACCTTAGGGCATTTTCAGGTCCGAAGCGTCGTCGAATGACCGGCTTCGCAACATTCTGTCCGCGGCGGCGCCCGTTCGGAGCCGCATCCGATCGCGTCTCCAAGCCCTGCCGGGCCGCGCATGTCCGCGCCGAACCGGTGGCGCCGGCCTCGGCGGAGCGCGCCCCTAGACCTGCATGATCTCTTTTTCCTTCGAGGCCAGCACACCGTCGATCTCGGCGATATGCGCGTCGGTGGCCTTCTGGACGTCGCCGGCCTGACGCTTCTCGTCGTCCTCGCTGATGGCGCTGTCCTTGAGCAGCTTCTTGAGATGGTCGAGCCCGTCGCGGCGGACATGGCGGACGGCGACGCGCGCCTCCTCCGTGTACTTGTGCGCGACCTTGACCATCTCCTTGCGGCGCTGCTCGTTCATCTCGGGGATGCGCAGCCGGATGGTCTGGCCCTCGGTCTGCGGGTTGAGGCCGAGATCGGATTCGCGGATCGCCTTCTCGACGGCCGTGACCATCGAGCGGTCCCAGACCGAGATCGAGAGCAGGCGGGGCTCCGGCACGCTCACGGTGGCGACCTGGGCCATCGGCATCATCGAGCCGTAGGCGTCCACCTGGATCGGGTCGAGCAGGCTCGGGGTGGCGCGGCCGGTGCGCAGCGATCCGAGATCCTTGGAGAGCGAGGCGACGGCACCCTGCATGCGGCGCTTGATGTCGTTCAGGTCGAAGTCCGGTGTGGCCATGTCCGGGCGATCTCCACACGTTTTGGTTGAATCGTCTCGCCCGGCCTGGAGGCCGTGGCGCGTCGGGGCTTCAATGGACGAAAAAACGCAACGCCGCAAACGGGCTGGCGCCGCTCACGGCACCACCAGCGTCGAGGGCGCCTCGGCCGTCAGGATGGCGGTGATCGAGCTCGGCGGGTGCACCGATCCGACGACGATGGTCAGCCGGCTCTCGCGGGCGAGGGCGAAGGCGGCGGTGTCCATGACCTTGAGGTCGCGCGCGATCGCCTCGTCATGGGTGATGCGGTCGTAGCGGGTGGCGGAGGGGTCGCGCTTGGGGTCGGCGGAATAGACGCCGTCGACCTGCGTCGCCTTCAGCACGGCGTCGCAGCGCAGCTCCGCCGCGCGCAGCACGGCCGCCGTGTCGGTAGTGAAGAACGGGTTGCCGGTGCCGCCCGCGAGGATCACCACCTGCCCCTTGTCGAGATGGTGGAGCGCCGGCTGGCGCGCGAAGGTCTCGCAGATGGTCGGCATCGAGACCGCCGACATGGTCCGCGCCGGGACGCCGGCGGCGTTCAGCGCCGTCTCGAGCGCCAGCGAGTTCATCACGGTGGCCATCATGCCGAGCGAATCGCCGGTGGCGCGGTCGATGAAGCCGGCCTGGGAGATGCGCGCGCCGCGGATCATGTTGCCGCCGCCCACCACCAGCGCGACCTCGATCCCCGCCTGGATGGTGCGGGCGAGGTCCTCGGCGAGGCCGGCGAGCGTCGGGGGGTGGAGCCAGTAGCCGTCGGGGGCGGCGAGCGCCTCGCCGGAGAGCTTCACGAGCACGCGGCGAAACGGCGTCGTCTCCGGCATCGGGTCCATCCCTCGTCGCCGGCCACAACGCGCCGGACTCATCTCACGCAAGCCGAGGCGCTTCTACTTAAGCAGGCCTGCGGCGTCGAGGGGGTGCGGAGCCCTCCTCCCCCTTGCGGGGAGGAGCGGGAGGTGGGGGTAGCGCCGAAGAGAACACGCCCGGCGCCTCCTGCACCGCCCCCACCCCGGCCCTCCCCGCAAGGGAGAGGGACATGCCTGCGTTCAGGCGCGGCCGGCCTGCTGCGCCACCTCGGTGGCGAAGTCCGGGCCCTCTTCCTTCTCGATGCCCTCGCCGAGCGCGTAGCGCACGAACGCGGTCAGCGTCACGGGAGCGCCGACCTTGCCGGCGGCCTCCTTGAGCACCTGCGAGACGGTCTTGGAGCCGTCATGCACGAAGGGCTGCTCCAGGAGGGTGACCTCCTTGTAGTAGCTCTTCAGGCCGCTCTCGACGATCTTGGCGAGGACGTGGTCCGGCTTGCCGGCGTTCTTCTCGCGCAGGATGTTGCTCTCGCGCTCGAGCACCGCCTGGTCGACGCCGGAGGCGTCCAGCGCCACCGGGTTGGTGGCGGCGACATGCATGGCGATCTGGCGGCCGAGCGTCGAGAGCGCATCGACATCGCCCTCGGACTCGAGCGCGACCAGCACGCCGATCTTGCCGAGCCCCTCGACGACCTGGTTGTGCACGTAGCTGGCGATCACGCCCTTGGTCACGTCGAGCTTGGCGACGCGGCGCAGGTTCATGTTCTCGCCGATGGTGGCGATGAGGCTCTGGAGGCGGTCGGCCACCGTCACGGACTCGCCGGGGAAGGTCGCCGCCTGGAGCCCCTCGAGGGTGCCGTCGGTGTTCAGCGCGATCTTGGCGGCCTCGCGGGCGAAGGCCTGGAAGCTGTCGTTGCGGGCGACGAAGTCGGTCTCGGAGTTCACCTCGACGATGGTCGCGTGATGGCCGGAGGACTCGACGGCAACGAGACCCTCGGCGGCGACGCGGCCGGCCTTCTTGGCGGCCTTGGAGAGGCCCTTCTTGCGCAGCCAGTCGATGGCGGCCTCGATGTCGCCGCCGGTCTCGGTCAGCGCGCCCTTGCAGTCCATCATGCCCGCGCCGGTCGTCTCGCGGAGCTCCTTCACCATCGCGGCGGTGATGTTGGCCATGGCCGGTCCTTCCTTGGATAGGGTCTTGAATGTGAGCGAGCCCGGCGCTCGCTGTGAGAGCCGGGCCCGAAGGGATCTCGGATCGCTCCGCCGCCGCCTTTCGGGCAAGCGGCGGTGCGGCGCATCAGGCGGCGGCGGCGGCCTCGACGAAGGCGCGGGCCTGGTCGACCCAGCCGTCGCGGCCGATGCGGCCGTTGAGCTTGAGGTCGGCGTCGAGCTTCGCCACGTCCTCGGCCGTCATCGCGGCGATCTGCCAGTAGTGGAAGATGCCGGCATCGTTGATCTTCTGCACGATCTGCGGACCGGCGCCGTGGAGCTTGGACAGGTCGTCGGGGGCGCCGCGGGGAGCGGCGAGCAGCTCGAAATGCTCCGTCGACTCGGCGAGAGCGGCGACGTCGGCCTGCGAGATGGCGCCGGACTCGACGGAGGCCGCCACGTCGTCGTTGACGGGCAGCTCCTCGGCCACCGGCTCCTCGGAGGCGCCGAGATCGACGCCCGACGAGCCCTGGCCGCGCGAGATGCCGTCGATGGCGGCGCGGGCGACGAGGTCGCAGTAGAGCGCGATGGCGCGGCCCGCGTCGTCATTGGCCGGGACCACGTAGGTGATGCCGTCCGGGTTGCAGTTGGTGTCGACGATGGCCGCCACCGGGATGCCGAGGCGGGTCGCCTCCTTGATGGCGAGCTGCTCCTTGTTCGTGTCGATGACGAACAGGAGGTCGGGCACGCCGCCCATGTCCTTGATGCCGCCCAGCGCCTTCTCGAGCTTGCCCTTCTCGCGGGAAAGCATCAGGCGCTCCTTCTTGGTGAGGCCGGGACCGCCGGTGTCGAGGGTCTCGTCGACCTTGCGCAGGCGCTGGATCGAGCCGGAGATGGTCTTCCAGTTGGTCAGCATGCCGCCGAGCCAGCGGGAGTTGACGTAGTACTGGGCCGAGCGCTTGGCGGCGTCGGCGATGGTGTCGGCCGCCTGGCGCTTGGTGCCGACGAACAGCACGCGGCCGCCCTTGGCGACGGTGTCGCTCACGGCCTGGAGCGCCTGATGCAGCGCCGGCACGGTCTGGGCGAGGTCGATGATGTGGATGTTGTTGCGGGTGCCGAAGATGTAGGGCTGCATCTTCGGGTTCCAGCGGTGCGACTGGTGCCCGAAATGGGCGCCGGCCTCGAGGAGCTGGCGCATGGTGAAATCGACGGCCATGATCTTACTGCTTTCTTTCCGGTTTATGCCGCCGCGGAGGTAGCGACCGCCCCGTCAGGGGCAGGCCACCGGAAACGCCTCATTCAGGCATGAGGCCGGCTCCGCGTGTGGAATGGGCGGGCCCATAGCAGAGGTCGCCGGGATCGGCAAGCCGGGCGGGGCGGTTCAGCCCGCCGCGAACACCGCCGCGATCTCGGTCTCGCCCATCGGCCGGAAGGCGCCGGGCTTCAGATCCGCCGGCAGGTCGAGGGCGCCGATGCGGTCTCGGTGGAGGCCGACCACATGGTTGCCCATGGCCGCGAACATGCGCCGGACCATGTGGTAGCGCCCCTCCGTCACCGTGACGGCGGCGTGGGTCTCGTCCTCGACCTCGAGGAGCGCCGGCAGCAGCGGCTTGTCCTCGCCCTCCAGCAGCAAGCCGCCGGAAGCGACGATGCCCACCTCGTCGCCCCGCATCGGCCGGTCGAGGGCGACGCGGTAGCGCTTCGGCACGGCGGCCTTCGGCGAGATGATCCGGTGCAGGAGCGCTCCGTCGTCGGTGAGGAGCAGGAGGCCCGACGTCTCCTTGTCGAGGCGCCCCACCGTGGAGATCGCGGGATCGCGCCGGCGCCAGCGCTCGGGCAGCAGCGCGTAGACCAGAGGCCCCGCCTCCTTGTGCGAGCAGGTGACGCCGAGCGGCTTGTGCAGCAGGAGCGCCAAGCCCGGCGGCGGGTCGACGGGCTCGCCGTCGATCTCCATGCGTGCGGGCAGGTCGGGCGTCACCGCGATTCGCGCGGCCGCGTCGCGCAAGGGCTGTCCGTCGAGGCGGATCAACCCGGCGCGGGCGAGACCGGCGATCTCGCGGCGCGACCCGTATCCGAGATTGGCGAGGAGCTTGTCGAGGCGCGAGGACGGCGCCCCCTTCACCGGCGCGCCTCGAAGACCTTGTAGCCGTTGGCCGAGGCCCTCAGCGTCACGCTGCGGAAGGCGGCGTTCAGCCCCGCCTCGTAGGGCAGATGGACATTGGCCGTCAGCCAGAGCACGCCCCCCGGCCGCAGGGCCTCGGCCGCCCGGCGGATGAAGGTCTGGCCGAGGGCCTGGTCCTCGCTGCCGCCGTCGTGGAAGGGCGGGTTCATCACCACGAAGTCGAGGGCGCCGCGCTCGATCTCGGCGTCGCGGACATCCGCCCAGCGGAAGGTGGCGCGCGGGTCGCCGACATTGCGCCTGGCCATCTCGACGGCGCGCCGGTCGATGTCGAGGAGGGCGAGCCCCGTCACCTTGTCGGAGGCAAGGACGGCGCGGGCCAGCACCCCGAGGCCGCAGCCGAGATCGGCCCCCTCCCCCGAAAGCGCCGGCAGATGCGCCATCAGCAGCGCCGTGCCCGGATCGATCCGGTCCCAGGAGAAGACGCCGGGCTGGGTGCAGAGGGCGAGATTCTCGATATGGCGCGGGGCGCCCGCCTCGATGGCCTCGCCGAGGGGCAGCTCGGCGGCGGGCCGCTCCAGGGTGCAGATGCGGTGATGCTTGCGCGCCTCCTCGGAGAGGTCGCAGCCGAGATCGCGCAGCTCGCGGGCGAGGCGCGCGCCGCCGCGATCCTTCGGCGCCATCACCGAGAGCCGGCCGCCCGGTCCCAGCGCCCGCAGGGCCAGCGCGACCGCGTGGCGGCGCTCGATGGTGCCGGGGGCGGCGAGCATGACGAGGGAGCGCGCGCTGCCCGCCTCCAGGTCCTCCAGCCGCACGGAGCCCGGAATCAGGGGCGAGACCTGGGCCGCGCCGGCCGGGATCTCGGCGAGCCCCTGCGGGGGCAGGCCGTAGACGACGTCCGTGGCGGGAATGGCGTTCATCGACGACGAATCCGGGCGCGACGACGGGCTGCGTCGCGGCTCGCTTGAGAGACAGGGATGGGAGGCGCCGGGGACTCGAATCGAGGCCGGCGACGAATTATTAGCCGCCCACCGCATCCGTGGAAAGATTAGACTCACGCCATCCTCAGACATCCGCAGATCGTGCGAATCGGGGAAAAGCATGCGCTGCACCAATCGGACGCGGCGCGAAAGATGTAGAGCGCCTCAGGCGAGTGATTCTCAGGCCCGCATGCGGGGATGCAGGCCGTTGATCCCGCGTTGCGGAAAAGAATTCGCCAAGTCTTTCGATTGCTTAGGCTCGATTGCCGCTCACCCGCGCGGGAATTCGAGGCCCATCTCGCGGTAGCGAGCGGGATCGTCGCCCCAGTTCTCGCGCACCTTGACGTGCAGGAAGAGGTGGACGGTGGCTTCCGCCGCTTCCGCGATCTCGATCCGGGCCGCCTGACCGATGGCCTTGATGGTGCGCCCGCCCTTGCCGAGCACGATGGAGCGCTGGCTCTCGCGCTCCACGAAGATGGTCTGCTCGATGCGCACCGAGCCGTCCGGCCGCACCTGCCACTGATCCGTTTCGACCGTGGACCGATACGGGAGTTCCTCGTGCAGCCGGTCGTAGATCTTTTCCCGCGTGATCTCCGCCGCCAGCATCCGCAGCGGCGCGTCGGAGACCTGATCCTCGGGATAGAGCCACGGGCTCGGCGGCATCAGGGCGGCGAGCGCCTTGCGCAGGTCGTCCACGCCGTCGCCGTTGAGCGCCGAGATCATGAAGGTCCGCGCGAAGGGAAGCCGCGCGTTCAACGCGGCGGCGAGCGCCAGCAATTTCTCGCGGGGAATCAGGTCGATCTTGTTGAGGATCAGGAAGCGCTCGCGCTTCAGGTCCGGCAGGCGCGCGAGCACCGCCTCGACCTCCTCGTCGAGCCCCTTGCGCGCATCGACCAGCAGGCAGATCGCGTCCGCGTCGCCGGCGCCGCTCCAGGCCGAATGCACCATGGCGCGGTCCAGCCGGCGCTTCGGCGCGAAGATGCCGGGCGTGTCGACCAGGATGACCTGGGCCGTGCCCTCCATCAGGATGCCGCGCACGAGGGCCCGCGTCGTCTGCACCTTGCGCGAGACGATGGAGACCTTGGTGCCGACGAGGCTGTTGAGCAGGGTCGACTTGCCGGCGTTCGGCACGCCGATCAGCGCGACGAAGCCGGCGCGGGTGTCCGCGGGCATGCCCGCAGGCACGGGCACGTCCGGCTGCACGGGAGCGGCGGAATCCTGTTGGTGATCGTCCGACATCGCCTCAGGCTCCTTCGCCACTGTCCGGCGCGTCCTCGCCGGCGGCCCGCGCGATGCCCTCGCGCTCCAGGACGGCGCGCGCGGCCTCCTGCTCGGCGAGCCGCTTCGAGGGACCGACACCCTCGCCGGCCGGGACGCCCTCCACGGTGACGGCGATGCGGAAGACCGGCGCATGGTCCGGCCCCGCGCGCTCCACCACCGCGTAGGCCGGGATCGGCAGCCCGCGCCCCATCGCCCATTCCTGCAAGGCCGACTTCGCGTCGCGCCCGCGCGGCGCGGTCGTCACCTCCGCCGGGCGGAAGGCGCCTTCCACGACGGTGCGGGCGGCGGGATAACCGGCATCGAGGAAGATCGCCCCGAGGATCGCCTCGCAGACATCGGCGAGGATGGTGGCGTTGCGCCGCCCTCCCCCCAGCACCTCGCCCTGGCCGAGGACGAGATGGGGCCCGACCTCCCAGGCCGCCGCCACGGCAGCGCAGGTCTCCCGGCGCACCAGTCCGGCGAGGCGGCGCGAGAGCTCGCCCTCGTCCGCGTCGGGCAGCGCCGCGTAGAGCAGGTCGGCCACGGCGAGGCCGAGCACCCGGTCGCCGAGGAACTCCATGCGCTGGTAGCTGCCGACGCGCTCGTCGGCGCGGCTCATATGGGTGAGCGCGCGTTCGAGCAGGGCACGGTCGGCGAAGGCGTGGCCGATGCGAGCCTCGAGCACGTCGAGGGGCGGCTTCGGCTTGTGGGCCCGGCGGGCGCGGCTCGAGGGCCGCGCGGGTCGCTCGGCCGCCGTCATCGCCGCGAGCCCTGCGTCGTCATGGGCACGGGCGCTCAGTGGATGGTGTTGAACAGCCGGTTCCAGCGCACCTTCGCGGGCCAGTTCCAGATCTGCCAGGCGGGGGTGCCCTCGTCGATGGAGAAGAAGATCATCTCCGCGCGCCCGACGAAGTTGTCGAAGGGCACGTAGCCGACATTGGCGAGGTCGCGCGAATCCGTCGAGTTGTCGCGGTTGTCGCCCATCATGAAGAAATGGCCCGGCGGCACCGTGTAGAGCTCGGTGCGGTCCCAGAAGCCGTTATCGCCGTCGCGCTCGATCACCGTGTGGACCACGCCGTTGGGCAGGGTCTCGAGGTATTGCGGCACCTTGGTGGGCTGGCCGTAGGGATCGAAGGTCTCGTAATCGGCGATGCGCTCGCGCTTCACCGGCTTGCCGTTGATATTGAGGATCCCGTCGATGACCTGGATCTTGTCGCCGGGCAGGCCGATGACGCGCTTGATGTAGTCGGTGGCGTTGTCCTTGGGCAGCTTGAACACGGCGATGTCGCCGCGCTTGGGCTCGGCTGCCCAGACCCGGCCGGACATCTTGCCGGGAATGTACTCGCTCAGGGGCAGCGAGTATTTCGAGTAGCCGTAGGAATATTTCGACACGAACAGGTAGTCGCCGATCAGCAGCGTCGGGATCAGCGATCCCGAGGGGATGTTGAAGGGCTGGAACAGCAGCGTGCGCACCACCAGCGCGATCAGCAGCGCCTGGAGGCCGACCTTCAGCGTCTCGCCGATGCCCGCCAGGGCGCCGCCCGAGGCCGAGCCGTCGGCGGGCCTGATCTCGCGGTTCGTCTTCTGGTCCACGCCTGCGCCTTCCCTGCTTCGCGAGGTCCCCTCCGGCGCCCGTCCGGCGGAGGCGGGCCGGAGACGCGGCCGCGACCGGCGGCCTCGCGACCGGCGCCGCCCGCTCGCGAGCCGGGGTCTAGACCATGCGCGGTTGCCCCGCAACGCGCGGCCGCGCCGGCTAATCCCGGCCGGTGCCCGCCGGCACCGCCTCGACGATCACGAAGGCCTGCGCCATGGGCGGGTCGTCGGTGAGGCTCACATGCAGCCGCGCCTCGTGCCCGGCCGGCGTCATCGCCGCGAGCCGTGCCAGCGCGCCGCCGGTGAGGCGCAGGGTCGGGCGCCCGCCGGGCAGGTTCACGACCTCCATGTCGCGCCAGAACACGCCCTGGCTCATGCCCGTCCCGAGCGCCTTGGCGCAGGCCTCCTTCGCGGCGAAGCGCCGCGCGTAGGAGGGCGCCCGCGCCGCCCGCCTGTCGCAGCGCGCCCGCTCGCCATCGGTGAAGATGCGGTGTGTGAAGCGCTCGCCGTAACGCTCGAGCGAGCGGGCGATCCGGTCGATGTCGCAGAGGTCGGAGCCGATGCCGAGGATCATGCCAATGCCGAGCCCCCGTCTCTGCCCCGGTCCATGGCCGCGCGCATGTCGCGCACGGCCTGGGCGAGCCCCACGAAGATCGCCTCGGCGACGATGGCGTGCCCGATGTTCAGCTCGGCGAGCTGCGGCAGCGCCGCCACCGGGCCGACGCTGTCGAGGCTGAGCCCGTGGCCGGCATGGATCTCGAGACCGAGCGCCGCGCCGTATTGCGCGGCCCGCTCGATCCGGGCGAGCTCGGAGGCGGTGGCGGCGGCATCCCCCGCCACGGCCGCCTCGCAATAGGAGCCGGTATGGAGCTCGACCACCGGCGCGCCGAGCTCCCTGGCGGCCTCCATCACCCGCTCGTCGGGCTCCACGAACAGCGAGACGCGGATGCCGGCCTCCGACAGCGCCGCGATGCGCGGGCGCAGGTGATCGCGCCCGCCGACGATGTCGAGGCCGCCCTCGGTGGTGCGCTCCTCGCGCTTCTCCGGCACCAGGCAGGCGGCGTGCGGACGGACCTTCAGCGCGATGGCGACCATCTCGTCGGTGGCGGCCATCTCGAAATTGAGCGGCACCCGCACCCGCTTCTTCAACGCGGCCATGTCGGCATCGCGGATGTGGCGGCGGTCCTCGCGCAGATGCGCGGTGATGCCGTCGGCCCCCGCTTCCACCGCCACGAGCGCCGCGCGCACCGGATCCGGCCACGCGCCGCCCCGCGCGTTCCGCACGGTGGCGACGTGGTCGATATTGACGCCGAGGCGAAGGCGCGAAGCGGACATGATGCGGCTTTCCGTTTACTCCCGCCGCCCCTCTAGCCGAGCCGTGCCGGCGCCGGAAGCGGACGAGCCCTTATGCATCATGGCGGCAGCGGCGCGCAGCATCTCGCGCTCCGCGAGGCCAAGCTAGGTCCAAGCCCCGGCCGCGCGACTCGAACCGAACGGCCGCCGGGAAACATGGGGCCGCTCAGGGTTTCCGGCCGTAGACGATGACGCGCGTGCCCCTGTGGAATTGCTCGTAATCGCCCTCCCCGCTCGGGAGCACCTGCAATTCGGTGAAGCCAAAATTCCGCAACAGGAAGAGCAGGGCATTCAGGGACGGAACCAGGGCGATATCCGTCGAACCGCCTTCGCGCCGGGCCGCGTAATCGGGCGTGAGCCCGAAGACGCCCTCGATCGGGCGCAGGCTGTCGTAATGACCGTCCTCGATCTTTCCGGTGACATCATAGGGAAAGACCTGCGTTTCGACGAGAATGTGCTTGCGTGACATCCGGCTCGCCAGACGCAGCACATGGATCGGATCTTCCATGTGATACAACAAGCCGTAGAGCAGAATGAAATCGGCCGTCCGGTCGGGATCGAACGGCATCTCTTGCAGGTCGGCCTTGACGTAAGTGACGTTCTCGACACCGAGCACCTTCGTGATCAGCTCGGCGGCCTCTCGGCTCGAATCGCGGATCTCGAATCCGCATACGGATTTGAAATGCCGAGCCAGCGCGATCGAATAATATCCTTCGTGCGAGGCGAGATCGAACGCCGTCAGATCACCCGCGCCCGAAACATGCTCCGCGATGATGTTTATGAGCTTGTCTCTTCGAGAGGTATGGATCGGGAGAATCGCGGCCGGAATGTTGGTCGACGTACGCGTTCCGTCCGGCAGATCGAACTCGTAGAACCACACTCTCTCCTTCACCATCTGGATGTGCTGCATCTTATCCATGATCGACCCCGGAGATTGGATTTCAACCGATCTCGCCGCCCATGAGCCACGCCCATCGGGACGGCAACCCGCTACAGAGACCAGTCCAGCGGACGGCCGACGAGACGATCGACACGCGCCGTCAAGTCTCCGAAATACGCGTCCATGAAGGCATCGCTCTCCGGATCGCAGGGAGAATAAGGCGGCGCCACATTGGTGACAGGGATCTCGCCCCCGAACCCAGCCGCATCGACATCCAGGAAACGGCCGATCGCCTGCACGGCATTCACCGGATCGCCTGTAAACTCGGCCAAACTCATGACCAGGAACCGATCACGATGGTACAAATCAAAATATCTCTGCAACTGAATATCATAGCATGACGACCTCATATACATGAAATTCCAGAAATAGTGTCGAGATTTTTCAAAGAATTCAGCAGATACGAAGCGCTCGCCTTCCAGGCGTAAAGCCTCCGGGAAAGTCTCAGCCAGATCCAGCGGACGACCATCGGCGTGCATGGCCCGCCGCATGTGCTGATACAGGGAATACGCACGCGCCTTGGGCTGACGCAAGATGACCAGAAACTTTGCGTCCGGAAAAAGGCTTTTCAGGACAGGAGCGGTTTCCGGGTTGGAAAAATAGACGTGCGAGGCATCCACACAATACTTCTTCTGTGGATCGAATAATTTAAAATATTCTATTGGATTTTTGACGACCTGAAAGTAACTACAGAAAAAACTGGGCTCCTTTACGTCACTGACCTTGATCTCCGGATGATTTTTCAGGAGGTGATAAAGCGATGTCGTGCCGGATTTGCCGGCGCCAACAATGAACAAATTCGGCTTTGCCATGAATTACCTTGATACAATCCTTGAAAGCGAATGGAAGTATTCAGCATTCCATCGCTCCCCGATGACGACTAAATTGCAGCCCCTCCAGCATTCCAGCCATCGTGTCCCACGGACGTCGATGATGGCAGATGAGAGGAGTGAGGTGAAGCCGCCCCGCGCGCATCGCACCCTGCTGCGGATCCTCGCGGTTTCGCCCGGGCTCGGCCACGTAGGCGACCACGCGGCGGCGCACCGCTACGCCCGAGATCCTACAGCGCGAGCCTGCGCGCGAGGCCGCTTCCGCCCTGGGCATGCCGCGTGACATGACGTCCCTCGACCTGCTAAAGAGCATTCAGATTGATACGGACCAATGGGCAGGCAAGTAAATGCCGGATATCGAGAGATACGAGCCAAGTTATTCTGGAAAAATTAGATATGAACATTTTCATCGATACGCATTTGCGAAAGACTACGTCACCGACGCCGTAGTTCTCGATATCGCTTGCGGTCAGGGCTACGGATCGGCGGTTCTGAGCACCGTTGCCAAGCGGGTCGTCGGCGTCGACATCGACGCAACGGTGGTCGCTCAAGCCAATTGGCTTTACGGCAGGCCCTCTCATCTCGAATATGTTGTTGGAAATGCCAACGACATTCCATTCCCCGACGGCAGTTTCGACGTCGTTGTCTCGATGGAGACAATCGAACACGTAGCCGAAGCGCAGAAAGTCATCAAAGAATTTAGGCGGGTTCTGCGGCCCGGTGGATTGTTGATCATTTCCTCGCCGGACCGAGAGATATACAACAGATATAAATCGGAGCCCAACGTTCATCACGTTCATGAAATGAACGCTCCTGAGCTGCTCGAGTTATTGCGAGCATCCTTTGCCAACGTTGCCCTGCTTGGGCAAAGAATGGCGCTATCCTCGTTGATCGGCCCAGTGCGATCCGACGACAATAGCCCGAATATATCGGAATATCGAGGTTTCCGAGCCGAAATCGCCTCGGAGGGGGCCCCTCATATTGGTCCGGGTATTTGTCGCTTGCCGTCGCCGGAATACCTCATAGGCTTGACCAGCGACGCCGAAATACCAGTCCCGGCCCCTCGCGACTCCATCTTCATGATGCGCGAGGACGATCTATGGGAAGAGCATTCGCGCATCATGCATTGGGCATCGGGGCTTCATCAGGAAGATGAAGTCCTTCGCGCACGCGTAAGGGAAATCGAGGCGGAGCTCGGCAAGCGCGGGCAAGAGCACCAGCTCGCCTTGACGGCGGCCCGAAAAAACCACTTGCAAGAACTTCAGGTTCTGCAAGCGAGAGAAATCGATCATCTTTCCGCGAAATCCAATGCCGCCGACCTCACGGGACTCGCGTCCATCCTGACCGAGATCGACGGGAGCGAGGTCGCCCCCCAAAACCAGTCGGTCTTCCGCGTACTCACGCGCGTGGCCATTCGATGCGCCACGCAAAAGCATCGCATCGACGACCTGGAAGCCGCTCTCGCCGCCCAGAATATGGATGCCGGCAGAATGCAGGGCCTGGTCGAGGCCGCCACCCGCGCGATTTCGATGCAGGTGGAGATCAAGGAAGCGGCCTGGAGGACCGAAGAGAGCCTGCGCCAAGCGGCCCTGGAGCGGGATCGCGAACTCGCAGAGGCGCGGCGGCTGCTGGACGACGCGGCAAGCCGGGCCGAAGACCGCGAAAAGGCGCTCCTTCAGGAGGCGGCCTCGCTCCGCCAAGCGGCCCAAGAGCGAGATCACGAACTCGCGGAGGCGCGCCGGCAGCTGAACGACGCCGCAAGCCAGGCGGAAGGACGCGAGACGGCGCTGCTTGAGGAGGCGGCCTCGCTGCGCCAAGCGGCCCTGGAGCGGGATCGCGAGTTCGCGGAGGCGCGCCGGTTGCTGGACGACGCCGCAAGCCGGTCCGAAGGACGCGAGACGGCGCTCCTTCAAGAGGCTGCATCGCTGCGCCGAGCGGCCCTGGAGAGGGACCACGCGCTTATCGCCGAACGGGAAGTATTCCTGAGGGACGATGTCGAAGAACTGAGGCGGATGTCTGCCTTTGGCGCACATTTCGATGCCATGAGACGGGCCTACCAGGCCGTTTTGTTCGAGCACCGTCAATACATCGACGCATTGGCATGGGCGCGAGAGCATGTGCGGATTTGGCCCCGTCGCCTGAAAGAACCACTCGAACGGGTTTTGACAAAGAAGAAACTCGAATTGTTCCGGGCAGCCGGCTTTTTTGATGCTGAGTATTATAGGTCCAACGCCGGCCTGGCCAAACAAAGCGATGCATGGTCCGACTTTCGGGCACGAGGCTGTCGGGCTGGAATTTCTTGCAATCCGATTCTTTCGACCCCCTATCTGGTCGCGCATGTTCCGAGCTTTTCCGGACGCTCCGCGAGCTACACTCAGGTCGTTGCATCCGGTCTCTACGACGACGTCATGCACCCTCTTTTCGACCCGGAATACTATGTAATATCAAATAAGCTGAGCTTATCGGACAATGAATCTCCCCTCACCCACTACATGGTGGAGGGACGACGCAGAGGATTGTCCACTCATCCGCTCATCGATGTAGATTGGCTGCGCGAGAAGCAGTCTGACATTGAAACTTTTGATCTCGTTCGGTATGTATCCGATCCCGCTTGGTATCGTTTGCCGATTCACCCACTGTTTGATGCCGATTTTTATATGCAGTCGAACAGCGATGCCGCGGCATCCGGAATAAACCCCCTGGAGCACTACGTTGCCCACGGATGGCGTGAAAACCGGGCGCCCAATAGATTGTTCGATAATTACTGGTACCTTGCAACGTATCCAGATGTTGCGAAATTTGAATTCATACCGTTGTCTCATTATAGCCTCTTTGGAGCACACGAAAACAGGAAGCCGCATCCGTTTTTCGATCCCATCTTCTATCGCGATACGTATAGGGATTTGCGTCTTTCAAGCCGCGAACTTTATAGTCATTTTCTCAACGTCGGCTGGGCGGAGGGCAGACTTCCCTCGTCCCGCGCGGCTTCAGTCGTCGCGGCGTATCCGGCCTGGCCGTCAGCGAAAGTGATGGAACACCTTCTTACGGGAAGAGTCGAATTCTCGGCCATCGAGCCGACGTTGCCTATGCCTGCGTCCAAATACACATGGGGACGCTCAAGCGAAAACCATTACTATCTGCCCCAAAGACTCAGAGACTATATCATCGATCGATTTGGCGAAGAGGTCATCGATTTTTATGTGTCGATATTTTCTGTTATCAGCAGATACGAAAACAATACAAAAGAATTCGATTTCAGTCCAGAACTCGATGAAATGCTTGCCGGACTACGCTTCCTGTCGAAGAAAAGTTATTTTTCAATTCCGTCCGTATCGATCGTGATCCCTGTGCACAATAATCTTGTGTACACCCTAACATGTATTTATTCTATCCTCCAAGCGCCCGCAAATCATAGCTTCGAGATCATTGTTGCCGACGACGTTTCGACCGACCGGACGGCTGAAATCATCAGCGCGATCGGGGGATGTGTACGCCATCTGCGACAAGCGTCGAATGTCGGATTTCTTCACAATTGCAATGAAGCCGCGGCCCGATCGAGCGGGCGCTATATCATCTTCCTCAACAACGACACGGTCGTGTTTCCGGGCTGGCTCGAGCATCTGATCACGCCCATGGAGGCCGATCGATCCGTCGGCCTTACCGGCTCGAAGCTCATAAATGGCGATGGCACACTGCAAGAAGCAGGTGGCATTCTCTGGCGCGATGGATCGGCCTGGAACTATGGGCGCAATCAGGAGCCTTGGCTTCCTGAGTTCAACTACGCAAAGGACGTGGATTATATTTCGGGCGCCTCGATCGCATTGCCCCGAGATCTCTGGGAGGAACTGGGCGGGTTCGATCCAATCTATGCTCCTGCCTATTGTGAAGACTCGGATATCGCCTTTCGGGTCCGGGCGGCGGGGTATCGGACGCGTTATCAGCCGCATTCGATGCTGGTCCACCACGAGGGACGCAGCCACGGCCGCGATGTGGAATCGGGCATCAAGAATTATCAGATCTTGAACAACGTCAAGTTTTTCGAGCGCTGGCGCGACACTCTTGAAAACGATCATGAGCCGAACGCGGAAAACGTCTTCCTGGCTCGTGATCGTTCGCGCAAGAAACCGCATATTCTCATCGTAGATCACTATGCGCCGCAGTGGGACAGAGATGCGGGCTCCCGGACGATGTTCGTCTATATCAAACTGTTTGCCGAGAGTGGCTTTGCCGTCACCTTCTGGTCAGATAACTTGTATGAAGATCGTGAGTATGTGCCGACTCTTCAACGCATGGGCGTAGAGGTCATCTACTCACATGCTTATATAGATCGATTCTCGGATTGGCTTTCTTCGAACGGGAAATACCTCGATTATACCCTCTTGAGCCGTCCGCATATTGCGGAGAAATATGTCGACGACCTTGCGAATTTTCCGAACATCCGGAAAATGTATTATGGGCACGATCTTCATTTTCGAAGGATAATGCTCGAACACGCTGTTAGCGGAAATGACGACCTGCTTGCAGAAGCGGAAAAGTGGAAAGATACCGAGCTAAAAATCTGCTCTACTTCAGATATAGTCTTATATCCAAGCTCCGACGAAATCGATTTCCTTCGTGGGCACCTCCCTGCTCGGGTGGAAATGTCCGCGATACCGATGATCATCTTCAGCGACGCTGAGCTGGTGGAAGCTACCGCACGGCTGGCTCTGAGCGAACATGCCGATCCCTTCAAGCTGCTCTTTGTAGGAGGCTTCTCACACGGTCCGAATATCGATGGCATCGTATGGTTCGTGGAAGAGGTATTTCCCCTGCTGCGGCAGGCAGACAAGCGATTCCACCTGTCGATCGTCGGATCCAATACACCCAATTCCGTCAGAGATCTGGCCGGCGATGGTATCGATGTCCTTGGAAGGCTGAGCACAGCCGATCTCGATAAACTGTATCGGACTTCCGGCCTTTCGATTGCGCCTCTGCGCTTTGGAGCAGGGGTCAAGGGCAAGGTGATCGAGGCCATGGCCAACGGAGTGCCCGTGGCCATGACGAGCGTCGGCGCGCAAGGCATTCCGGATGCGGAGCAGATGGGATTCGTCGGCGATACGCCGCGCGCATTCGCGGATGCCGTCTTGCACGCGACTTACGATCGCCCGGATGCGCTTATCCGAGCCGGCCGAGCCGTTGCATTCCTCCGGGACCGGTATTCGGAACAGGCCGTTCGGGATCTGCTGGCGTCGATGATCCCGGAAATCGGCAACAACCCGCGATCATCGCAAACGGACGCAGGGAAGAGGATGGTTTGATTTTTCCTCAAACGAACTCTGCCGAGCTATCTCTGAATGGTAGGTGATAAAATAGTTTTATTTGGCTCGACCCAGAATTTTGTCGAGATGTCACCTGATCCAAAACAGAGGAGGGCGTCAAATCTGCGCTCTCCTCAACTTGCGTGGAAGGGATTGAATACGGTCTGGCTGTTAAGTCCCGGCAATTAGCTGGAGCAGGTCGAACCCGAAGCGGCCGATCTCTTGTCGTGCCGCGTGCGTTTGCGCCGTGCCGGCTCCGCTGTGGCTGAATGCGGCCTATCCGCGTCCGAGAAGCCGCTTGGCTTCCGCGCGGGCGCTCGCTTCCAGGCGCATCAGCCGCAGCCGCGTCTCAAGGACCGGCCCCGGTGCGCCCGGCGGCAGCGCCACGATCTCGCGGAGGATCTCGCGGTCGGGATAGAGGCTCTCCAGCGCCGAACCCGGCAGCGTCGCCGAATCCAGCCTGTCCGCGAAGGCGGTCTCGTGCATCCGAGCCACGATGCGGGCCTCGAGCAGCAGGCCCGGCGCATGGGCGCGCCGGCTCTCGTCATAGGCCGTCTTCAGCAGGGTCGCGCTACCGCCCGCCACCAGGGCGAGGCTGATCGCGATGGGGCGGCCGTCGAGCAGCAGGGTATCGGCGCGCGGACGCACCGGGCCGGGCGCGCCGGAGAACAGGGCGCGCGCGAAGGCGTGCGTTTCCGGGCGGCAGGCCAGGGCGGTGCCGGCCGCGCCCTTCCAGCCGCTCCGCTCCAGGGCCAGGAACGCCGCGACGGCGGCGGCGAGCGCCTCGCCCTCCGTCGCCGTCTCGAAGGCGACCGCCCCCGCCTCGGCCAGCCGGCGCTCGCGGCGGCGCAGATCCTTGAGGCGGCTCTTGTGGGGATGGCCGGCGAGGAAGGCGTCCTCGCTCGCGCGCCGGTTCAGGACCGGACGCGCGAAGCTGTGCGCGATGCCGATTCGCCAGCCTGCCCGCTCCATCGCGGCGACGAGCGCGTCTCCGGTCGCGTCCTGCGGCAGCAGCGGCCAGCGCCAGCCGCGTCCGCCCGACGCCAGCGCCAGCCCGGCGACGAGGGCGTCGAGAACATCCTCGCCCCCCGAGACGAGAGGTGGGGTCGCGGTGACGAAGGGCGAGAGGAACGGCTGCGCCACGGGCGCGCCGAGCGCGCCGAGATCGCGGCGCAAGCGGAAGGGCAGCAGCGCCGCGAGGCGCCCGCCCGCACGGACCGTGACGAGATGCAGGTCCGCCGGGGCGAGACCGGCGGCGCGGTGGGCGGCGATGCCCTGGCGGCCGAAATGGGGATGGGGCGCGGCGGCTTGCAGACCGTCCCACTCCGGCGCCGAAACCGCGTCGGCCGCGACGAGGGCGATGTCGAGCCGCGACGATGCGCGCTCGGGGATCATCGCGCCCGGCTCCAGACCGGCGTGGACAACCCATGGATGGCGCGCGCCGCCCGCGCCATGGCGAAGCCCCGCAGCATCGCGATCAGGCTCATCGCGACGGCCGCTCCCGGCGCGCCGAAACGGAGGACGAGCGCCCATGTCAGGAGCACGGCCAGCGCCAGCATCGCCGCCGTGATCGCGGCGCAGACGCGCTCGCCGCCGAGCATGGTCAGAAGGTCCTCGCCGGGACCGAAGAGCGCCGCGCCGACGCTGCCGGCGACGAGGATCGCCAGGACCGGCAGGCTGTCGCGGAAATCCGGGCCGAACAGGCCGAGCAGCAGCGGGCCGGCCGCCAGCACGCCGAGCCCGACGAGGGCGGTCGCCGCGAAGGTCGCGCGTGCCTGGCTGCGCACCAGCCGCGCCAGCCCGGCGGAGTCGCCCCCGGCCTTGGCGGCGCTGAAGCGCTGGGCCGTCGCGGCGGAGGCGGCGTAATGCACGAAGGCCACGAACTGCACGATGCGCGTCGCGGCGAAATAGAGCCCCACCGTCTCCGGGGGGCAGAGCGCGCCGAGGATCACCACGTCGACGAAGCCGAGCGCCGCACCGGCGAGGTCGGTGGCGGCGATGGGCAGGCAGGCGCCCATCCATGTCCGCCAGCGGAACGTCTTCGGACCGGGCGGAAGGAGCCGGCGCAGATGCGCGGCGAGCAGCACCGCCTGCACCGCGACGGCGATCCCGGTCGCGAGGAGCGTGCAGCACACCGCCACCTCCGCCCGCGCCGGCGCCCCGAGCAGCACCGCGCCGAGCATCGCGGCCATCAGGATGCCCTGCCGCAGCAGGTAGGGCGGAGCGATGGCGAGGGCCGCGCGGTTTAGGCTGCGGGCGACCCCTTCGAGATAGTCCTGGAGCGCGAAGAGCGGCAGCACCAGCGCCGCGACGAGGAGCGGCGGCCCGTAGGCGCCGCCGGGAAGCTCGGTGGCGGCATGGACGATGGCGAGGCCGATGCCGGCGACGGCGATGCCGCTCGCGGCGCTCACCCAGGCGCCCCCGATCAGGAAGCCGCGACAGGCCGCGAGATCGCCGCGCACGAGGTCGGCGGGGAGGAAACGGCAGGCGCCCTGCGACAGGCCGAGGGTGGCGGAATGGCCGAGGATCGCCGTCCACACCCAGATCGCGGCGAAGACGCCGTATTCGGCCCCGCCCATCAGGCGGGCCATGAGCACCTGGGCGCCGTAGGCGAAGCCGGCGGCCGAGACGCGGATGGCGAAGACGTCGAGCGCGGCGCGGGCAGGGCCGGCGCGCAGGCTCCGTATCCGGTCGAAGGCGAGGCCCAGCGCCGTTCCGGGAAGGAGACCCGCCGCCATGTCCGCCCTCGCTGCCCGCCGCAACGGGGCGCGGCGCGAAGGACCGGACTACACGCGCCCGGTTGCGCCCCGGTTAATAGGGCGAGGAGAAGGCCGGCTCGCCGTCCCCGTGGGGCGCCTCCGAGGTGTGGGCCCCGGATTTGGGCGGCTCCGCCTTCGCCGGGGTGTCCTTCGCCGAAGTCTCCTTCGCTGGGGCCTCCTTGGCCGGGATCTCCTTGCGCGGCAGGTCCTTGCCGAGCACCGTGCCGGCGCTGCCGGTGGCGTCGGGCTGGAGCAGCGAGAGCGTGATGGCGCGGGTGACGTGCTCGGCCATGCAGCGCAGGCCGAGGTCGTTGAGCCGGAACTGGCGCCCGAGGAAGTGGTCGTCCGCCTTGTCGGGGCGGCCGGAGAGGTAGCGCATCGCCTCGTAGCGCTGCACCAGCGGCACGCCCTCGCGCTTGGCCACCTCCAGCACCTTGCGCACGACGCTGTTGTAGTACTCGTCCTCGGCGAGGCTCGCCGTGTAGAGCGGATCGACCAGCACCACGTCGATGTTGTGGGACTTGATCCACCGCACCGTCTCGTCGAGAGCGTCTCCGAAGGAGTCGAGATCGACGCGGGCGAGCGCGTCGTGGGTGCCGACCTGCCAGATCACCAGATCCGGCTCGATCTCCGCCACCATGGCGCGCAGGCGCTCGGCGGCGCCCGAAGCGATCTCCCCCTGGAGGCCGCGCGCCTCGATGACCACGTCGACATTGGGAATCGAGCGCTCCAGCGCCGATTCGAGCCGCACCGGATAGTTCGCCGAGGCGCCCGGCGCCGAGGAGGTCGAGCCCACCGCGAGGACGCGCACCGGCCGGTGCTCCTTCAGGGCCGCCTTCACGGCCTTGAGCCGGGCGAGGGTGTAGAGCTTGGAGCCGGGCACCCGGCATTCCGGGGAGAGGCTCGGATCGGCGGGCTCGGCGCTGGCCGCGGGGGCGGGCGGCGAGACGATCACCGGCACGGGCGGGGGCGGCGCTTGCGGCGGTGCCGCCGGCTCCTGTGCGAGACCGGGCGAGGCCGCCAGCGCCAACAGGGCGGCGAGGAGGGCGCGGACGGATCTCATGCCGGGAGCCGCGGCTTGCGGGAGCGCCATTCGACGAACCATGCGGTGGTGCCGAGCGCGAAGAGCCCGACGCTCAGGACCAGAACATCGACCAGGAAGCCCCCGCCCGTCCAGAAGCGGAAGAGCTGCCCGGCGAGGCTGAGGATCGATCCCATCGAGAAGACCGCCAGCGAGTTGCGGCCCAGTCCGGTCAGGTATTCGACCGCCAGACCGATTCTCGGGGCGATCAAGCCGTAGACCGATTGGAAGGCGAGCAACATGCCGAGGAAATGGATCAGCCGCGCGGGCGACAGGTAAGTCTTGTCGAAGGTAAAAATAAGGCGCGGCTCGGGGACCATCATCGGATCGGGCCGGAGTTCGAATACCGAGAGGACGATCCCGAGGATCACCAGCACGACGCCGAGCGGCATCAGGCGCCGCGACCACTTGCGCAACGTGCCGCTGCGGGCATTCCAGTCCTGCATCACGAAGCCGAGGACAAGGAGGAGCTGCCAGCAGAACGGATCGAAGAACCAGTCCCCCTCCCCCGGCCAGGAGGGGATGTTCCATTCCTCCACGAGGCTCGTCACGTAGAGCGCCGCCGACAGGCCGAGCGCCGCCAGCCGGCTGACGCGCGCCAGCAGCACGAAGACCGGGGCGATGCCGAGCAGCACCACGTAGAGCGGCAGGATGTTGAAGAAGCCGAGCTGATGGGTCAGCAGCACCACGCCGACCGTGGTCTGGATCGGGTCGGCGAAGAAGCCGCCGGCATTGTGCCATTCGAGGATGAGCGGGTTGTCGAGGACGAGCGCCGTGCCCGCGATCATGGCGAGCGCGATCATCATCACGGTGATCTGCGCCCGGTAGACCTCGATGGTGCGCGACAGGAGCCGCAGCACGCTGCGTCCCGGCGGCTCGCGGGTGCCGTCGCGGTTGCGCGTGGCGATGCCGATCGACCAGCCGGCCAGGAACACGAACAGCTCGGCGGCGTCCGAGATGCCGTATTGCGAATAGGTATAGCGCTCGAAGGTGTTGCCCGGAACGTGGTTGATGAAGATCGTGACGAGGGCCAGCCCGCGCCAGAAATCGATCGCGTTCGGTTCCCGCATCGGGTCGGCGGCTCCGGAGGCTGGCGGATGGGCGGGCGCGCCCTGATAGGCGCAAGGCCCCCGATCTGCAAAGTCGCCTTTGGTCGCCCCGGCCCGCCGGAGGGCCGCGCGGAAGGGCTCAGGGCCAGACCTTGATGGCGAGCGGCCGGCGCAGGAGGTCGCGGTCCGAGGTGACGGCGCAGCCCTGCGTGCGCAGGGTGGCGTAGGTGAGGAGCGCGGTGTCGCCGGTATCGTCGAAGTTGCGCCCCCGCGCCTGCGGATCGAGGAGCGAGGGGTAGGCGATGAGGCCGCCGGGCGCGGCGCAGGGGTCGTCGTAGAGCGTCGCCCCCGCGAGCAGCAGGCGCGGCGTGTCCCAGGCGAGGAGATCGCGCGAGGTGGTCCAGTAGAAGCCCGATTGCGGCAGGCCGCGCGCGGGATCGGCCTTGGCCATGAACACCGCGATGAACGCCCCCGTGGCGCGGTGACGCACCACCGCGCCGACGCCGGCCGGGAACGGCGCCAGGGGCAGGCACGCCTCCGGCGGCTTCGGCGCTCCCCGGTACGGGTCCGGGAAGGCCGCGGTGAAGCCGCGTCCCGTCCAGCCGCGCCAGCTCGCGGCATCGCCCGGATCGCCGGTGCGGAAGAGGCAGGTGCCGGGCTCCTGTCGCCCAGGTTTGTCCCAGCCCGTCGTCGAGACGAAGACGTAGCGCCAGCGCCCGTCGGCCACGATGTTCGAGGGGTTGAAGAAGCCCCGGTGCCGGCCCTGGCCGACCTCCTGGCGGAAGGGAGCCGCCATCGCCACCACCGGGGGAGCGGCGCGCCGGAAGCTGCGGCCGCCGTCCTCGGAGCGGGCCGCGACGACGGTGTTGTACCAGCAGGCGAGATAGCTCGCCTCCCGGCAGCGGCCGGGATGCTCGTTCGCCTGATACTCGTGATGCAGCAGCGCCTC
Source organism: Methylobacterium endophyticum (assembly GCF_050591105.1). Taxonomy (NCBI): domain Bacteria; kingdom Pseudomonadati; phylum Pseudomonadota; class Alphaproteobacteria; order Hyphomicrobiales; family Methylobacteriaceae; genus Methylobacterium; species Methylobacterium endophyticum. Next base: position 57,544 of record NZ_JBNHES010000015.1, on the reverse strand, counting down.
GACGCGGCGGCCGTCCTCGCTCCAGGTGGCGGCGATCCAGGAGCGGTCGTCATAGGCCGCCGGGTCGGGGGCCTCGCCCGAATCGAGCACCACCGCGCAGTCGAGCTTGAGATGGTCGAGATCGGGCCCGCGCATCGCGCGGTTGCGGTAGTGCAGGCCGAACAGCGCGACGGCCCCGGAGGGCTCACGCAGGGCGCGGGCCGAGATGTCGGGCACGTCGGCCCCGTCGCAGGCGTCGCGCCCGGCCTTGAACACGATCGCCGGCGGCCCGACCAGGGTGAGGCTCGACAGCGGCGGCTCGGAGGAGGCCAGCGCGCGCGCCGTTCCGGCGAGGCAGGCGAGAACGGAGAGGACGGTCCGGCGCGGCATCGGGGAAGCCTGGGGAGGACTGCTCATTGCGCTTGAGAACGGTTACAGACTGCTTGACCGGCGCGTGGAAGCGGGGCCCGGTCCACAGGCTTCCTCCCATCCTCCCCCGGAAAGCGATCCATGGCGCTGCTGATCCTCGGGCTGGTGCTGTTCCTCGGCACCCATGCCTTCTCCATGGCCCGCGGGCCGCGCGCGGCGCTGGTCGAGCGCCTCGGCGCGAACGGCTTCAAGATCGGCTATTCGGTGCTCTCGGTGGCGGGGCTGGTTCTCGCCGTGGTCGGCTTCGGCGCCTATCGGTCGTCCGGCTACATCCAGGTCTGGGATCCCCCGGTCTTCACGCGCCACCTCGCGTTGCTCCTGATGCTGCTCGCCTTCATCGTGCTCGCCTCGATGAACCTGCCGAGCCATATCCGCGCCTGGGCGAAGCATCCGATGCTGCTCGGCGTGAAGATCTGGGCGACGGCCCATCTGCTGGCGAACGGCGATCTCGGCTCGATCCTGCTCTTCGGCGGGTTCCTCGCCTGGGCGGTGGCCGCCCGCATCAGCGCCAAGCGCCGGCCGCTCACGCCCGTCCAGGCGGAGCGCCAGACCGCGCCGGCCGGCTGGCGCAACGACGTGATCGCGGTGGTGGCCGGCACGGTGGTCTGGTTCGTGTTCGCGCGCTTCCTGCATTATCCGCTGATCGGGGTCTACGCGTGGCCGGGTCTTGCGTGAGGAGAGTCTTGCGTGCGGAACGCCTCGCCTGAGGCGTGTCGCCAATCCGACGGCAACGTGCTAGGCGCGGGCCGTCGAGATTTTCACGGACGAAGGCGGCCGGCGCCGGACGCGGCGGCCCATGGGTACGATGGCTGACAACAACGAGTTCTTCCGCGAGGTCAACGAGGACTATCGCCGCGACCAGATCGCCAAGATCTGGACCCGCTACAGCGGCCTGATCATCGCCGTGGCGGTGCTGATCGTGGCCGGCGTCGGGGGCTGGCGGTATTGGCAGACCACGCAGCGCAACGCCGCAGAGGCGGCGTCCGAGCGCTTCGACACGGCCAACCGCCTCGCCCGCGACGGCAAGGCGGAGGAAGCCGACAAGGCCTTCGACGCCCTCGAAAGCGAGGGTCCCTCGGGCTATCGCCTGCTGGCGCGCTTCCGCTCGGCGGCGGAGCTCGGCAAGCGCGACGCGGCGGCCGGCGCCAAGGAGTTCGACGCCCTCGCCGCCGATACCAAGCTCGGCGACGGCCTGCGCGACCTCGCGCGCCTGCGCTCCGCCCTGCTGCGGCTCGGCGACGCCGACCCGGCACCGGCGATGGCGAGCCTCCAGGGGCTCGCCGCATCGAGCCCCTACCGCTTCACCGCCCGCGAGATGCTCGGCCTCGCCGCCCTCGAGCGCGGGCAGTACGAGGAGGCCGGCCGCTGGTTCGACCAGCTCGTCGCCGACCCGGAGACGCCGCAGAACCTGCGCCAGCGCATCGAGGTCTACGCCGCCCTCGTGGCCGGCGGTGCCGTCGCCGTCACGCAGGCCAAGCCCGAGGCCGCCGCCCCGCCGCCGCCGATCACCCGCTGAAGCGGCCGGATTTTTGTATTCTCGGGATGGCGCGGGGCGACCCGGCCCCGCCGGCCCGATCTAGGAACGTACCGCCATGGACATGCCGACCGTCGCGATCGTCGGACGGCCGAACGTCGGCAAGTCGACCCTCTTCAACCGCCTCGTGGGCAAGAAGCTCGCCCTCGTCGACGACCGGCCGGGCGTGACCCGCGACCGGCGGGAGGGCGACGTCGCCTTCGGCGGCCTGAACTTCCGCATCATCGACACCGCCGGTCTCGAGGACGCGGAGGCCGACACGCTGCTCGGCCGCATGCGCGCGCAGACCGAGATCGCCATCCTCGAAGCCGACGTGGTGCTGTTCGTCATCGACGCGCGCGCCGGCATCCTGCCCGCCGACCAGCCCTTTGCCGACATGGTGCGCCGGGCCGGCTGCCCCGTGGTGCTGATCGCCAACAAGGCGGAGGGCGGCACCGGGCTGTCCGGCGCCTACGAGGCGTTCTCGTTGGGGCTCGGCGACCCGATCCCCTTCTCGGCCGAGCATGGCGAGGGCTTAGGGGAACTGCACGAAGCGCTGCGCGAAGCGCTCCCCGAGCGGGACGAGGACGACGATGCGGACGAGGCCGACCGGGCGCTCAAGGTCGCCATCGTCGGGCGCCCCAACGCCGGCAAGTCGACCCTCATCAACCGCATGATCGGGCAGGACCGGCTGCTCGTCGGGCCGGAGGCGGGCATCACCCGCGACTCGATCTCGCTGGACTGGGAGTGGCGCGGCCGCCGCATCCGCCTCCACGACACCGCCGGCATGCGCCGCCGCGCCCGCATCGAGGACAAGCTCGAGAAGCTCGCGGTCTCGGACGGCTTGCGCGCCATCCGCTTCGCCGAGGTCGTGGTGGTGCTGCTCGACGCCACCATCCCGTTCGAGAAGCAGGACCTCACCATCATCGATCTGGTGGAGAGCGAGGGCCGCTCCGTGGTGATCGGCCTCAACAAGTGGGACCTCGTGGCCGACCAGCCCGGCCTCCTGAAGACATTGCGCGAGGACTGCACCCGCCTGCTCCCGCAGGTGCGCGGCGTCGCCGTGGTGCCGCTGTCAGGGCTCGCCGGCGAGGGCATCGACGCCCTGATGAAGGCGGTGGTCGGCGCCGCCGAGGTCTGGAGCCGGCGCGTCTCGACCTCGCGCATCAACGACTGGCTGAGCGAGGCCACCAGCCGCAACCCGCCGCCGGCCGTCTCAGGGAGGCGCATCAAGATCCGCTACGCCACCCAGGTGAAGAGCCGGCCGCCGCATTTCGCCCTGTTCGGCAACCAGCTCAACGCGCTGCCGAAATCCTACACGCGCTACCTCGTCAACGCGCTGCGCGAGGCGTTCGATCTCCCCGGCACGCCGATCCGGCTCTCGCTGAGGACGAGCGAGAACCCGTTCGACAAGGGCTGATCCATCCCGGTTAAGCACGGGGTGCGCCTCTCCCCGCATGGCGGGGAGAGGGAATGCGCACGGATCGCGGGATCTGCGAGGCCCTCAGCCGCCTGCGCTCGTCTCCGCCAGCCAATCCACCACCGCGTCGAGGGCCTGCCGGTTGCTGGTGTCGCCGGTGCGGGTCTCCTCGAAGATCGCGATCTGTCGGTCGGCGCTGGTGCCCTCCGCCAAAATCGTTCTGGCGCGCGCGACCTCGGCCGTGCAGCCCAGCGCCTCCGCGTCCTCCGCGATCAGCGCCAGCAGACGGTCGAGGGCGTCGGCGAAGGGATGCGCCTCCTCGTCGGCCTCGTCGATCAGCTCGGCCTCGGTGCCGCTGCGCTGCGCCCGCCAGAGGTTCTCCTCGGCGAGAGCCCGCGAGACCGCGTCGAGCCCCGCGTTGAGCTCCGGGCGGCGCACTGCGAGGCGTACGAGGCAGCGGAACAGGGCGGCGATGGTAATCGCGTCGTCGAGCCGGGTGCAGGAATCGGCGATGCGCAGCTCGAGGGTCGGGAACTTGATCGAGGGCCGTAGCGACCACCACAGGAAGCTCGCGTCCTGGATCGAGCCGGCCCGCGTCATGATGCGCACGTAGCGCTCATAGGCGGCGGCATCGGGAAACAGTTCGGGCAGGCCGGTGCGGGGCAATTCCCCAAAGGCGCTGAGGCGGTAGGCGGTGAGCCCCGTCGGCTTGCCCTGCCAGAAGGGCGAGGAGGCCGAGAGCGCGAAGAGCAGCGGCTGGAACGGCAGCAGGCGGTTCATCAGCGCGACGCGGGCGTCCGGGTCGGGCACCTCGACATGGACATGCATGCCGCAGATCAGGCTGCGCCGGCCGGCGAGGCCCACATCCTTGAGGATGCCGCGATAGCGGTCGCCCTTGGTGGGCAGTTGCCGGGCCCAGTCCGCCACCGGATGCGTGCCGGCTGCGAAGACCAGCAGGCCGTGCCGCCGGCCGAGATCGGCGAGCGCCGCGCGCTGCCGCCCGAGCACGGCGCGCGCATCGGCGAACTCCGTCGAGGGCGGCGTGCAGACCTCGACCTGGCATTGCAGCAGCTCGCGCCCGATCTCCGGCAGGCGCTCGGCGGCGTCCGCGTGGAACGGCTTCACCGAGCGGCGCGGGGTGCCGCGCGTCTCGGCATCGGCCAGGAAATACTCCTCCTCGATGCCGAAGCGGTAGCTGTGCGAAGTCATCATGCCCCTCGGGTGTCGCGCGTGCGACAACTCGCGAGGGGCCGCTTGGTGCCTCTCGTCGCATCTCATGGGTCGGAACCCATGAGACTCGGCGGACGGCCGCCGCCCCGCAGTCGCGGGGGCCGTCTCTCCATGAACCGCGTTCATGGAGAGACCGTATCAGCCTCGGAGCGGGCCGCCGACGAGCCAGGCCGGATCGAACCAGCGGTCGGCCTCGCCGTCATAGGGCAGGCGGGTGATGTCCCAGTTCTGGATGTATTGCGCGTAGACGTTCCAGACCGCGATGCCGCCGCCCACGAAGATGCGCCGGCCGGGATAGCGAGCCAGCACCGCTTCCGGGTCCTCGTGGGAGCGGATCACGTCGATGGTGCGGTCCCTGAAGGCGAATTCGGGCACGGAGGCCACCGTCTTCGGGCCGGCGATGAGGACATGCCCCATGGTGAGCGCGAAGAAGCGCGTCACGTCCTCCACGAAGAGCGGATCGGTGTTGCCTTCCCAGGGCAACTGGCCGTTCAGGCCGAGCTGGCCCCGCAGGCCGATTGCGCAGATGCAGCGGACGTCGATCATCGCCGCCTACTCCGGCGAGCGGAAGGCGAGCACCCGGTCGCTCGGGAAATCGTAGAGCTTGCCGCTCTCGGTCCAGTCCGGGCTCGCCAGCCGGACGAAGAGCGGGGCGAGGTCGTCGGGGGTCTTCAGGGTCTCCGGGTCCTCGCCGGGCATGGCGGCGTAGCGCATGGCGGTGCGCAGCGGGCCGGGGTTGAGCAGCATGGCGCCGACATGCGTGGTCTCGTTCTCGGCGGCGTAGGTGCGCACCAGAACGTCGAGGGCCGCCTTCGAGACGGCATAGGCCCCCCAATAGGCGCGGGCCTTGTGGGCGGCGCCGGAGGTCACGAAGATCGCCCGCCCCGCATCGGACTTGCGCAGCAGCGGATCGAGCGAGCGGATCAACCGCCAGTTCGCGGTGACGTTGATGTCCATCACCTGCTGCCAGACCTTGGGCGGCACATGGCCCAGCGGCGCGAGGTTGCCGAGGATGCCGGCATTGCCGACAAGCACGTCGAGGCGGCCCCAGCGCTCGTTGATCGCCGCGCCCAGCCGGTCGATGGCGTCGTAATCCGTCAGGTTCAGCGGCACCAGCGTGGCGCTCGATCCCGCCTGCCGGATCGCATCGTCGAGCTCCTCCAGGGCCCCCTGCGTGCGGGCGACGGCGACGATATGGGCGCCGGCCCGCGCCAGCGCCAGCGCGGCGGCGCGCCCGATGCCGCGCGAGGCGCCGGTGACGACGGCGATGCGCCCGTCGAAGGGTCTGTCGGACATGGGGAGGACGCTCAGTCGGCTTCGGCGAGCATCGCGAGGCGGCGCGGCCCGGTGATGGCGAGATCGGTCAGGCCGGTGGGATACTCGCCGGTGAAGCAGTGGTCGGTGTATTGCGGGCAGGCGTCGTCGCGCCGCTCCTCGCCCATGGCGCGGTAGAGGCCGCCGATGGAGAGGAAGGCCAGGCTGTCGGCGCCGATATACTGGCGCATCTCCTCCAGCGTGTGCGTGGCGGCGAGCAGCTTCTCGCGCTCGGGCGTGTCGATCCCGTAGAAGTCGGGATAGGTGATCGGCGGCGAGGCGATGCGGAAATGCACCTCGCGGGCGCCGGCCTCGCGCATCATGCGCACGATCTTCACGGAGGTGGTGCCGCGCACGAGGCTGTCGTCGACGAGCACGATGCTCTTGCCCTCGATCGCCGCCCGGTTGGCCGAATGCTTCATGCGCACGCCGAGCTCGCGCACGGACTGCGTCGGCTGGATGAAGGTGCGCCCGACATAATGGTTGCGGATGATGCCCATCTCGAAGGGCGTGCCCGTCTCCTGCGCGTAGCCGAGCGCCGCCGGCACCCCGGAATCGGGCACCGGCACCACCACGTCGGCGCAGGCCGGCGCCTCGCGGGCCAGCTCGATGCCGATGTTCTTGCGCACCGCATAGACGCTCTTGCCGTTCACGCGCGAATCCGGCCGGGCGAAATAGATGTACTCGAAGATGCACGGCCGCATCGCGACCTTGGGCGCGAAGCGGATCGACTCGATGCCCTCCTCCGAGATCACCACGATCTCGCCGTTCTCCACGTCGCGCACGAAGCGGGCGCCGATGATGTCGAGGGCGCAGGTCTCCGAGGCGAGGATGTAGCGGCCGTCGAGCTCGCCCAGCACCAGCGGGCGGATGCCGAGCGGGTCGCGCGCGCCGATGAGCTTCTTGTTCGTGAGGGCGACGATGGCGTAGGCGCCCTCGATGCTCTGGAGCGCGTCCATGAAGCGCTCGATGATGCGCGGCTTCCGGCTGCGGGCGGCCAGATGCAGGATCACCTCCGTGTCCGAGGTGGACTGGGTGATGGCGCCGTCGCGCACGAGGTCGCGCCGGATCGAGAGCGCGTTGGTGAGGTTGCCGTTATGCGCCACCGCGAGGCCGCCGCCGGCCAGTTCCGCGAAGAGCGGCTGGACGTTGCGCAGGATGGTGCCGCCCGTGGTCGAGTAGCGCACGTGCCCGATGGCGGCGGGGCCCTTCAGGCGCTCGATTGTGCCGGCATCCGAGAACGAGTCGCCGACGAGACCGGGGCGGCGCTCGGAATGGAAGACCTCGCCGTCGAAGGAGACGATACCCGCCGCTTCCTGCCCGCGATGCTGGAGCGCGTGGAGGCCCAACGCCACGATGGCCGAGGCGTCCGGGTGCCCGAAGATGCCGAAGACGCCGCACTCCTCGCGCAGCGTGTCGCCGTATCCGTCGTGGTCGGGGGCCGGGGTGAAGGCTGACGCGGTGCGGTCTGACATGAGCGTGCCGATTCCTGGTGCCGCGGACAACGAGGTCCGGCGCCCCTCGAGAGCCGCCTATGTAAGCGGCCGGTGCCGGCGGTCCAAGCGGTCCGGCGGCATGTCAGCGTCGCGGCGCGGGCGTGGCTGCGGGGGACGCGTCGCTGCGGCGCGCCGGGGCGTCGGTCTCGGCCGGAGCCTCGACGGGCTCGTTCTGCGGCGTCTCGGGCTTGGGCTTCTTGAACTGCTTCAGGAAGCCTTCCGGGTTCTCGGGAAGCTGCGCGACCAGCGCGTCGCCGGACTTCTCCAGCATGGGGCGCGTCTTCGCGAGCGCCGCCCATTCCGGCATCTTGCCCTGCACCAGCCAAGCCAGAAAAACCCAGCCGATCACGCAGATGAGGAAGCCGCGCGCCGCGCCGAACAGGAAGCCGAGGGAGCGGTCGACGGCGCCGATGCGCGAATCGAGCACCACGTCCGAGATCTTCACGGTGATGATCGAGACGACGATCAGCGTGCCGAGGAAGATCGCCGCGATGGAGGCGACGAGGGCCACCGTATCGCTGGTGACGTGCTGCTTCACCGTCGGCAGCAGCAGCGGATGGAACGACCAGGCCACGGCGGCGGCGGCGACCCAGGCGATGATCGCGAGCACCTCGCGCGTCACCCCGCGCACGGCGGCGAGGAGCGCCGACACCAGCACGATGCCGAGCACGGCGAGATCCAGAACGGAGAACGGCATCGCGATCGACGGGTCACACGGGCGAGGCGGGAGCGCCGCGACGGAGCGGCGTCCCCTTTGCGGGTGAGCCGATATACCCCGCCGAACCTCGGCCGTCACCCTCGCCCGGCTTCCCATCCCGTCCCGCGGTCGGGCAGACGGGCGGATCGGGGCTTGCGGGCCCCCGGCCGCCCCTCCCGATTCAATCCGGCTCTGGCTCGCGGCGGGCCCCGCGCCCCCCGCCCGCGACCCGCCGCCGGGGGCCGTCCGCCGCGATGCCGGCGACGAGATCGGCGATGTGGCGCAGGGTCTCCGTCGCGATCGCCTGCTTGCCGTCCTCGCCGCGCCCCTGCGGGGTCATCGCGCGTGCGAATCCGAGCTTTTGCGCCTCCTTGAGGCGCGCCGCTCCCTGCGATACCGGCCGGATCGCGCCCGAGAGCCCGATCTCGCCGAAATACACCGTCTCCGCCGGCAGCGCCGTGCCGGACAGCGAGGAGACCAGCGCGGCGGCCACCGCGAGGTCGGCGGCGGGCTCGGCGACGCGCAAGCCTCCCGCGATGGTGAGATAGACATCGTGCGTCCCGAGCCGGATGCCGCCATGGGCCTCCAGCACCGCGAGCACCATGGCGAGCCGGCTCGGGTCCCAGCCGACCACGGCGCGGCGCGGCATGCCGAGCGAGGAGGGCGCCACCAGCGCCTGGATCTCCACGAGCAGGGGCCGCGTGCCCTCCATGCCGGCGAAGACGGCGGTGCCGGGGGCGGCATGGTCGCGCCCGGCGAGAAACAGGGCGGAAGGGTTCGGCACCTCGGCGAGGCCGGCGCCCGTCATCTCGAACACGCCGATCTCGTCGGTGGGGCCGAAGCGGTTCTTCATCGCCCGCAGGATGCGGAAATGGTGGCCCTGGTCGCCCTCGAAAGAGGCCACCGCGTCGACCATGTGCTCGACCACGCGCGGGCCCGCGATCTGCCCGTCCTTGGTGACGTGGCCGACGAGGATCACGGCCGTGCCCGTGGTCTTGGCGAAGCGGATCAGGGCCTGGGCCGAGCCGCGCACCTGCGTGACCGTGCCCGGCGCCGATTCCACGGTCTCGGTCCACATGGTCTGGATCGAGTCGATGATGGCGAGCGCGGGCGGGCGCCCCTGCGAGAGCGTCTCGACGATGTCCTCCACGTTGGTCTCGGCGGCGAGCTCCACGGCGCGGTCGGCGAGCCCCAGGCGCTCGGCGCGCAGCCGCACCTGCGCCACCGCCTCCTCGCCGGAGATGTAGGCGACGCGCTCGCCCTTGCCCGCCATGGCGGCCGACGCCTGCATCAGCAGCGTCGACTTGCCGATGCCGGGGTCGCCGCCGATCAGGATCACCGAGCCGCGCACGAAACCGCCGCCCGTCACCCGGTCGAGCTCGGCGATGCCGCTCGGCACGCGCGGCGCCTCCCGCGCCTGTCCGGTCAGCCCCTCCAGCGGAAAGACCCTTCCGCGCGCGCGGGAGGGTCGGGTGGAGGCGGGGCCCGTCTGCGGGCCGGTCGCGCCCGTCTCCTCGACGATCGTGTTCCAGCCGTTGCACGCCTCGCAGCGCCCGCGCCAGCGGTTGTAGACCGCCCCGCAGGACTGGCAGACGAAGCTCTGTTGGATCTTGGCCATTTCTTTGGGGACTATGCCGCGAGGGACCGGCCTTCGCCGTCAGCCGATATAGTCGCGAACATAGCGGGAACCCAGCGAGGTCAGCACCTCGTAGCCGATGGTGCCAGCGGCCCGGCCCACGGCATCGACGCCGAGATCGTCGCCGATGAGCGTGGCGGGCACGCCGCGCGCGGCCTCCGGCGCATCGGTGACGTCGAGGATGACGAGATCCATCGAGATCAGCCCGAGGATGGGGCAGGAGACGCCGCCGACCAGCGCCCGGCCGCGATTGCTCGCGGAGCGCGGATAGCCGTCCGCGTAGCCGAGGGACAGCGTGGCGAGCCTGCGGCGGCCCGGCGCCGTCCAGAGGCCGTTATAGCCGACGCTCGTCCCCGCCTCGACGGTCCGCACCTGGAGGATCGGGGCCTCGAGCCGCACCACGGAGCGCATCGGGTTCTCGCGGCCGGGGGTGGGGTTGCCGCCGAACAGCGCGTAGCCCGGCCGCAGCAGGTCGTGATGGGCGCCCGCGCCGAGAAATACCCCGGAGGAGTTGGCGAGCGAGGCCGGCACGCCCGGAAACCCCTCCCGCAGGCGGGCGAAATCGGCGAGCTGGCGGGCGTTGACCGCCTCGTCCGGCCGCTCGGCGCTGACGAGATGGCTCATCAGCAGGTCGATGCCGGCCTCCCGGATCACCGCATGACCCGCGAACGCGAGCCCCTCCTCCACCGACAGGCCGAGCCGGTTCATGCCGGTATCGACATGCAGCGCCGCCGGATGGGCGCCATGCGCGAACCCGGCCCATTCCCGCAGCTCCTCCTCCGAGCCGAGCACGGGCCGGAGCGCGTGCTCGCGACAGGCGGCGGCGCTGCCGGGGCAGAGCCCGTTCAGGACGTAGATCGCGGCCTCGGGCAGGACGGCCCGCGCGGCGATGCCCTCGCCGAGATGGGCGACGAAGAAGGTCCGGCAGCCGGCCGTCCACAGGGCGCTCGCGACGGGGCCGAGGCCGCAGCCATAGGCGTCGGCCTTGACGACGGCGGCGCAGGGAATGCCCGGCGCCCGCGCTCCGAGCCGGCGCCAGTTCTCCGCGATCGCGCCGAGATCGACGGTGAGGCGACCGCCATGGGCGGCCTCCTTCGGATCGTGATGAGCCCTCACGATTCCTCGGACGCGTCCGGCCACGGAAAGCCGCGTTCCATCACCTCGTCGAAGCCGTAGGGGCAGTCGTGCGGAAAATCCCGCTCCGGGAGCCCCGTCTCCGAGGCCGCCTCGATCCGGGCCCTGCGATAGGCGCGCGCCATCAGCAGGGCGCGTTCCGGCAGCAGGCTCGGACTGTCCTCGAGACACTCGGCGACGGCCAGCCGCTGGGTGCGGATCGTGACCGTCCAACTGCGGCTGCGACGCTCCCGCTGACGGTCCCATTTCAGCATGTGGAGGAGGATGAGGCGCAGCGCGCTCGTGAGGGCGTGCCGTTCCGCGCGCGACAAGGCTTCGATCTCTTCGGCGAGGTGGGCCACGTCGATCTCGGCCCAGCGGCCCGCGCGGAGATGCCCGGCCTGCTCCAGCGCCCATGCCGAGACGTCGGCGGCATAGGCCGTTCCCCTCGCGCCGTCCCCCGTCCGATGCGCGGCCCGCCTGGGAACTGCCACGTCGTGCTCCTTCCGCAACCCGGACGGCATCCTATCACATCCGCGCCGGCAGCCGGTCGTCGCTGGCGAGGTTCGAGAAGCGGGTGATGTTGGCGTCGAACTGGAGCTCCACGGTGCCGGTGGGGCCGTGGCGCTGCTTGCCGATGATGACCTCGGCCTTGCCGTGCACGCGGTTCATCTCCGCCTCCCAGGCGAAGAACTCCTCGGTGCCCTCGCGGGGCTTCTTGTTGTTGACGTAGTATTCCTCGCGGAACACGAACATCACCACGTCGGCGTCCTGCTCGATGGAGCCGGATTCGCGCAGGTCCGAGAGCTGCGGGCGCTTGTCGTCGCGGCTCTCGACCTGGCGGGAGAGCTGCGAGAGCGCGATGATCGGCACGCCGAGTTCCTTGGCCAGCGCCTTCATGCCGGTGGTGATCTCGGTCATCTCCTGCACGCGGTTGTCGCTGCGCCGGCCGGAGCCGGAGAGCAGTTGCAGATAGTCCACCACCAGAACGTCGAGGCCCTTCTGGCGCTTCAGGCGCCGCGCGCGGGCGGCGAGCTGGGCGATGGAGATGCCGCCGGTCTGGTCGATGTAGAACGGGATGGTCTGCATGTCCCGTGCCGCGTCGGTGATCTTGTAGAAGTCCTCCGGGCGGATATCGCCGCGGCGGATCTTGTAGGAGGGCACGCCGGACTGCTCGGCGATGATGCGGGTGGCAAGCTGCTCGGCCGACATCTCCAGCGAGAAGAAGCCGACGATGCCGCCGTTCTTGGTCTGGATGGTGCCGTCGGCCTGCTTCTCGCCCCGGTAGCCCTTGGCGATGTTGAAGGCGATGTTGGTGGCGAGCGAGGTCTTGCCCATGGCCGGGCGCCCGGCGAGGATCACGAGGTCGGAGGATTGCAGGCCGCCGAGCTTCTGGTCGAGGTCGGACAGGCCCGTGGCGATGCCCGAGAGCTTGCCCTCGCGCTGATAGGCCTTGGCCGCCATGTCGACGGCCGCCGTGAGCGCGTCGGCGAATTTCTGGAAGCCGCCGTCGTACTTGCCCGATTCCGCGAGCTCGTAGAGCCGCCGCTCGGTCTCCTCGATCTGGTCGCGGGGCGCCGCCTCGACCGGTGCCTCGTAGGCCCCGTTCACGAGGTCCTCGCCGATGGTTATGAGGCGCCGGCGGATGGCGAGGTCGTAGATGGCGCGGCCGTAATCGCCCGCGTTGATGACCGTGGTGGCGTCGGCGGCGAGCCGCGCGAGGTACTGCATCACCGTCTGGCCGCCGAAATCGGCGTCGCCCAGATAGGTCTTGAGGGTGATGGGCGTGGCGAGCTTGCCGGCCTTGATGAGGGTGGTGGCGACCTGGAAGATCTGCTGGTGCGCGTCTTCCATGAAATGCTCAGGCAGCAGGAAGTCGGACACGCGGTAATAGGCGTCGTTGTTGACGAGGATCGCGCCGATGAGCGCCTGCTCGGCGTCGATGTTGTGGGGCGCGACACGGTATTCGGCCTGGACCGATTCGAGCTTCGCGGTGATCGCGTTCGGCAGGGCCATCGGCTCAATCGCTCCGAATCTTTTTCGCACGGGCCGCGCGGGTCGCCGCCAGGCGATCTAGAGGCGGACCATGGCATCGGCATGGTTAGCCGATTCTGAAAACGCCGGGTCCCGCCTCACGCAAGACGCCCGCCGCCGATCTCCGGCAACGGGCGCCATGCTGGAACAAAACTGGAACGTGTCAACCCTCGCGGGCCGCGCTCCCCGTTGTCCACCGATGCGCGGTGGACAACGGGACGAGCGGTTCTCAGTCGTCGCGGCCGCGATCGTCGTCGCCTTCGGCCAGCGCCGCGCCGACCTCGAGGCCGAGATCGTCGAGGTTGAACTGCTCGCGCTCGGTGACGGACTCGCCGCGCGCCTGACGCTCGGCTTCCTCGGGGCTGCGGGCGACGTTGACGGTGACGGTGACGTCGACTTCCGGGTGCAGCGTCACGGGCACGGTGTGCAGGCCGAGCGTCTTGATCGGCTGGTTGAGCACGAACTGGTCGCGGCCGACGCTGAAGCCGTCCTTGGTCACGACCTCGGCGAGGTCGCGGGTGGAGACCGAGCCGTAGAGCACGCCGGACTCGCCCGACTGGCGGATGAGCACGAAGCTCTGTCCGTTCAGCTTCTCGGCGACGCCCTCGGCCTCCTTGCGGCGCTCCAGGTTGCGGGCCTCGAGCTGGGCGCGCTGGGTCTCGAAATGCTTCTTGTTGCCTTCGGTGGCGCGCAGGGCCTTGCCGCGGGCGAGCAGGAAGTTGCGGGCGAAGCCCGGCTTCACGTTCACGGTCTCGCCCATCTGGCCGAGCTTGGCGACGCGTTCGAGGAGGATGACTTCCATGGGGGTGTCCTTTCGGGTTTCGCCGGAATGGCGGGAGGGTCAGGCGCCGCCGCGCGGGCGACGCCGTTCGAGGGCCGTGTCGGCGATGCCGAACAGGGTCAGCGCGAACAGGGCGATGCCCTGTGTCACGAAGAGGATGAGGTAGAGACCGAAGAGCAGCGCCCCGCGCCCGGCCTTGCCCCGGCTGCGGTCGTGGAAGGCGGCGAGCCCCTGGAGCGCGAAGGCGGCGCTCAGCGATCCGGCGAGCGCGACGCCGAGCACCCCGAAATAGCCCGGCAGAAAGCCCAGCACCACGGCGAGCCCGAGCAGCGCGATCACCGCGCGGGGCATCTGGGTCGAGGGGATGTCGGGCCAGGGCCGGGCGAGCCGGCCGGAGATCTTCACGATGCGCGCGGCGGCCCAGAGATAGAAGGTCAAGAGCAGCGCGAGCCCCTGTGTCGCCAGGGCCGGGGCGATCCGCGCCAGCGCGTCGGCGACCTCGCTCTGGGTGGCGTCGGCCGGCGTCGTGCCCGAGGACGACTGGTCGGCGGGCGCCTCGGGCTTGCTCTCGGCCTTCGGAGGGGCGGGCTGGCCGGACTGAATGCGCACGATCGAGGCGGTCATGGTGCGCAGCTGCGCGGCGAAGGCGTCGTAGCTCGGCGCCGCGATCACGGCGATGGCGACGAAGGCGAGCGCGGCGGTGCCGGCGATCCAGCCGAGCAGGCGCCCGGTCGGATACCATTCCAGCGAGCCGTCCGGGTTCGGCCGGCCGAGCATGGCGAGATAGGCGAGCCACCAGGCCGGCACGGCGAGATAGGCGCCGAATCCGAGGCCGAGGAAGGGCGAGACGATGAGCGCCAGCGCCAGCGTGCCGGTGGCGGCGGCGACGAGGGCCGCACGGTGGCTCCAGCCGAGCCCGACGATGAGGATCGGCAGGGGAGCGAGCAGGTAGAGGAGGATGGCGAGCGGCGTCGCCTTCAGCAGCACCCCGAACAGGAGTGCGGAGACGAGGCCCGCGCCGATACCGATGCCGAGATGCTGTACCATCTGTTCCCGCTGTCCCGCCGCGTCCGTCTGGAGCGGGGTTAGAGGCGTTTCGTGTCGCCCCAGCGATACCGGCGCCCGTGAGGCGGGCGCCGGCCGAAAATCGCGAGTAACGGCCCGCCGGAGCGGGCCAAAACCCTACTTGATGACGTAGGGGAGCAGGCCGAGGAAGCGCGAGCGCTTGATCGCCTGGGCGAGCTCGCGCTGCTTCTTGGCCGAGACCGCCGTGATGCGGGACGGGACGATCTTGCCGCGCTCCGAGACGTAGCGGGACAGGAGCTTCACGTCCTTGTAGTCGATCTTCGGGGCGTTGGGCCCCGAGAACGGGCAGGTCTTGCGACGACGGAAGAAGGGACGACGGCCACCGCCGCCGGCGGCTCCACCAGCACTAGCACCGAAAGCCATGGCTCAGTTCTCCCCGCCGAAGCTGCGCTCGGGACGATCGCCCCGGTCGCCGCGATCCCCACGGTCGCGGTCGCCGCCGAAGCCGCCGCCGCCGAACCCGCCCTCGTCGTCACGACGACGGCCGCGGTCGCGATCCTTGCGGTCGTCGCGGTCGCGCTTCTGCATCATGGCCGACGGCTCGGACTCGAGCGTCTCGACGCGGATGGTCATGAAGCGCAGCACGTCCTCGGAGATCTGCATCTGGCGCTCCATCTCGGCGAGAGCCGCCGGGGGAGCGTCGATGTTGAGGAGCGTGAAATGCGCCTTGCGGTTCTTCTTGATGCGGTAGGCGAGGGACTTCACGCCCCACATCTCGATCTTCTCGACCTTGCCGCCGTTCTGCTCGACGACGCCCTTGTAGGTCTCGACCATGGTCTCGACCTGCTGGGACGTCACGTCCTGGCGCGCCAGGAAGACGTGTTCATAGAGAGGCATTTTCGGGCCCTTCAAAGTGAATAGGGGCCCTGGCGCCGCGCTTCGGCAGCGCGGTCGTTCGGGCCGGTTCGTAACGCAATCGCCCGGCGCCAAGCCCTCCGAGCCGTTATCGGGCCCGAGCGGTTGATCGAAGGCGGAGACACCGGACGACGGATTCTCGAAGGAAGCCCATGCCGCGAGCGGCACCGTCCGTTCAGCCCCCAGCCGGAGCGAACGCGAGGCGCGGCACTTAGCGGAATTCGCACGAATGCGCAAGCTTTGATGCGAATCGGGCGGCGGCCCGTGCGCCCGATCGTCGGCGCGGGCGACGCCGACGAAATCCGCCCCAGCTAGGCGTTCATCCCTCGATGCTCTCGGACGAATTGCTGCCGCCGGCGCGAACGGCCGCGAAGCGGACTTGGTTTCGCGCTCCGAAGTCTGGGAAAAGATGCCCTCGTTGCGCTGCGGCAAGACGTGGGGCAAGAGGTCGGGATGCGCTATCGATTCGCGCATATCGACAGCGGCGGATGGTCATCTTATCGCCCGAGAAGATCGGCTACCAGATCGTCAAGCACTGACACGGATCGACGATGACGACTGGCAAGGACATTCGCAAGATACGCGCCCGAGCACCTCTGCGGCTCGGCCTCGCGGGCGGCGGAACGGATCTGTCACCGTATTGTGAACAGTTCGGCGGCGCGATTCTCAACGTCACCGTTGGCCGCTACGCCTTCGCCTCGATCCTGCCGCGTGACGACGGACGCGTGGTGTTCGAGGCCGACGACATCGGCGAGCAGGATGTCTTCGAGGAGGGGAGCCCGATCAACGAAGGGCTGATGCTCCACCGCGCCGTCTACAAGCGCCTGATCGACCAGTTCAACGACGGCGTCCGGATTCCGCTCACGATCCGGACCACGGTGGATGCGCCGGCCGGCTCGGGGCTCGGCTCCTCGTCCGCCCTCGTCGTCGCCCTGGTGGACGGCATGCGCGAGGTTCTGGGCGCGCCGCTGGGCCAGTACGACGTGGCTCATCTGGCCTGGGAGATCGAGCGGGTCGATGTCGGCCTGTCGGGTGGCCGGCAGGACCAGTACGCCGCGGCCTTCGGCGGCGTGAACTTCATCGAGTTCCTGGCGAACGACCGGGTCATCGTGAACCCGCTCCGAATCTCCGAGGCGATCTCGCGGGAGCTGGAGAGCTCGATCGTCATCTGCTTCTCCGGGCGCTCGCGCCAGTCCGCCGCGATCATCGACCGCCAGACCTCGGGCCTGCGAACCGCGAGCACCGCCACCCTCGATGCCATGCATCAGCTCAAGGCGGATGCGATCGCGATGAAGCAGGCGTTGACTGTGGGCAATATCGACGTCATGGCCGATATCCTCGGCCGGTCCTGGAAGGCGAAGCAGGCGACGGCGAGCGGCGTCTCGACGGACACGATCGACCGCCTCTTCGAGACGGCCCATGCGAACGGCGCCCTGGCCGGCAAGGTTTCCGGTGCGGGCGGCGGCGGATTCGCCTTCTTCTTCGTCCATCCGGAACACAGGTTCCGCCTGATCGAGGCCCTGAACGCCGCCGGCGGCCAGGCAAGCCCCGTACAGTTCACGCCGCACGGGTCCGAGGTCTGGCGCTTCCGCTGAGGCGCTAGCGCGCTTCATGCGCATCGGCATCGCCCCGAATCCGATGTCGAGGGCGATGCCGATCCGCATGGAAGGCTCGGCCGCAGTCCGACGAGGGAGAGGATCATGCGCATCCGGCAAGCCGTCATTCTCTGCGGCGGCCTCGGCAGTCGCCTCGGCGACCTGACCCGTGAAACGCCCAAGCCCCTGCTTCCGGTCGGCGACCGGCCCTTCCTGGAACTTCTGATCCAGGAGGTCACCCGCTACGGCGTCGATGCGATCCTGCTACTCGCCGCCTACAGGTCGGAGCGCGTCGAGGCCTTCGCCGAGACCCTGCCCGCCCGCCTGGGCCGCCCGGTCGGCGTCACCATCTCCATCGAGCCGGAGCGCGCCGGCACGGCGGGGGCGCTGTACCATGCCCGCGACAAGGTCGACGACGCGTTCTTCCTGCTCAACGGGGACTCGCTGTTCGACGTCGACCTGATCGCCCTTCGGAACCTCCTCGACCAGGCACCCGAAGCCAAGGCGGCGGTGGCCTTGCGGGCGCTGCCCCGGCCCGAGCGCTACGATACCGTCGACCTCTCGGGCACGCGTGTGACGCGCTTCGGGGGCCGGACCGACGCGGACGGTCCCGTCCTGATCAACGGCGGGGTCTACGCGATGCGCCGCGCGATCATCGAGGATCTGCCCGCCGACGGCTCCCTCGAACGCGACGTGCTCCCGCGCCTGGCGGCCGAAGGGCGCCTCTGCGGGCTCGCGGCCGGAGGCTTCTTCCTCGACATCGGCGTGCCCGACGATTTCGCACGGGCTCAGACCGCGGTCCCCGCCTATCGGCGCAGGCCCGCCGCGTTCCTCGACCGCGACGGCGTCCTGAACCACGACCATGGCCATGTGGGCACCCCCGAGCGCTTCGCATGGATCGACGGCGCCCGCGAGGCGATCGCGATGCTCAACGATGCGGGGTTCTACGTCTTCGTCGTGACGAACCAGGCCGGAATCGGGAAGGGGTTCTACACGGAGGCCGACTACCATCGCCTCTCCCATCACATCCGCGACGAACTGGCGCCCCACGGCGCCCGGATCGACGACGAGCGCTACTGCCCCGACCACCCCGAGGCCATCGTCGCGCGGTATCGGCGCGCCTCGGATCAGCGCAAGCCGGAACCGGGCATGCTGCGCGATCTCCTCGACGCATGGCCGGTCGATGCGGCGCGGAGCTTTCTGATCGGGGACAAGGACACGGACCTCATGGCGGCCGAGGCCGCCGGCATTCGGGGCCATCTCTTCGCAGGAGGCCGGCTCGACGATTTCGTGGCGCGTCTCCTCGCCTTGGATTGCGCCTCCCAGGAAGGATCGGAACCGTAGCATGTCGGGTTACGCAGCAACCTTCGAGCAGCTCCGCGACTGGCTCTTCGACGCGGCCCTCCCCCTCTGGTCCACGGTCGGGACGGACCACGTCCATGGCGGCTTCCACGAGAAGCTGACCACGGACGGGCGGCCGACGGACGATCCGCGCCGCGCCCGCGTGGTGGGCCGCCAGATCTATTCCTTCGCCACCGCCGTGCGGCTCGGATGGACGGGGGAAGGGCGAGAGATCGTCCGCCACGGCCTCGATTTTCTCGAACGCCATCTCATCTCCGAGACGGATACGGTCGTGCCCCTGGTCACGCCCGAGGGACGGCGCCTCGCCACGGGGTTCGATCTCTACGATCAGGCCTTCGTCCTGTTCGGTCTGGCGGCGGCGGCCGCGATCGGGGAGCGGAGCGAGACCGTGGTGCCGCTCGCAAGCCGCCTGCGCGACCGGATGATCGCCGGCTGGCGGCATCCGGAGGCGGGCTTCGAGGAGGCGCGGCCGCGCCAGCTTCCCCTCAAGGCCAACCCGCATATGCATATCTTCGAGGCCAGCCTGGCCTGGGTCGAGGCCGGGGGCGACGCGGCCTGGCAGGCGCTCGCGGACGAGATCGCCGAACTCTGCCTGAGGCGGTTTCTCGACCCCGCGACTGGGGCGCTGCGCGAGTATTTCGACGGCGATTGGCGTCGCCTCGACGGGGACGGCCTCGATGTCGTCGAGCCGGGCCATCAGGCGGAATGGGCTTGGCTGCTGATGCGCTGGGGACGAGCCCGAGGCCGGCCGGACGCCCTCGCGGCGGCGGCGGCCCTGATGCGCGTCATCGAAGAGCACGGCATCTCGGAGACGCAGGGTCTGGCCGTCAACGAGTTGAACGGCGACCTCTCCATGCGCGATCCCCGCCTCCGGCTATGGCCCCAGACGGAGCGCATCAAGGGCTGGGTCGGCCGCCGGGCGCTGATCGCGGAGGATGCGGCGGCGGCGGCGGCGTGCGACGCGCGGATCGCGGAGCATGGCCGGCAGCTCTTCCGCTACTTCGAGCATCCCGTGCGCGGCGCGTGGTGGGAGCACCTCGACCCCTCCGGGCGCCCGATGCCGGAACCGGCGCGCGCGAGCAGCCTGTACCACATCACCTGCGCCATCGCGGAGCTCGCTCCGGCATAGGGGCGCGCCCTCTTCGGCCGAAACTCCTTCGGGATGCGCGAGCGGGCCTGCCCCCGCACGTCTTACGCGAGTGCCGATTCGTGCCGATCGCGATCCGGGAGGCCCGCGCCTTGCTTTCTTGAGGCCGGACCGCGGCGATGTGGATCGCACCCGCGACAGCAGCCGGTGGCCGGGTCTCAGGCAAAGCCGCCTTGACCGCGCCGGCCGAGGAACCCACCTGCGCCGGCAGGGGCGGTTCACCCGCGACGACAGGACACGAGCATGATCGACCTCTACTACTGGCCGACGCCGAACGGCCACAAGGTGACGATGTTCCTTGAGGAGGCCGCGCTTCCCTATACGATCAAGCCGGTGAACATCGGTGCCGGCGAGCAGTTCAAGCCGGATTTCCTGAAAATCGCCCCCAACAACCGCATGCCGGCCATCGTCGACCACGACCCGGCGGGCGGCGGCGAGCCGGTCGCGCTGTTCGAATCGGGCGCGATCCTGCTCTACCTCGCCGAGAAGACCGGCCGCTTCATCCCCTCCGACCTGCGCGGACGGGCCGAGACCCTGCAATGGCTGTTCTGGCAGATGGGCGGGCTCGGGCCGATGCTCGGCCAGAACCACCATTTCTCCCAATACGCGCCGGAGAAGGTCCCCTACGCGATCAACCGCTACGTCAACGAGACCAACCGGCTCTACGGCGTGCTCGACCGGCGGCTGGCCGACCGGGAATTCGTCGCCGGCCCGGACTACAGCATCGCCGACATGGCCGCCTACCCGTGGATCGTGCCGTGGGAGAAGCAGGGCCAGACGCTCGACGATCATCCCCACCTGAAGCGCTGGTTCGAGGCGATCGCCGCGCGCCCCGCCACCCAGGCGGCCTATGCCCGCGCCCCCGAGGTCAACCCCGACCACGGCAAGACCATGAGCGATGAGGCCAAGAAGGTGATGTTCGGGCAGACCGCCTCCAACACCAAGCGCTGAGCCTCCTCAGTCGCGCAGGCTGTCCAGCGGCACGGGCGCGGCGTGGGGCCGCGTCCCGAGCATGGAATCGATCAGCGCCAGCACCTCGGCCCGGCCGCAATTGGCGGCCGGCTCGAAGGGCGTCCAGGTCTGGGTGAAGTCGAGGCGCTCGAACACGTCGCGGTAGCGGCGCAGCTCGGCGGTCGTCAGCGGCACCCCGCGCACGAACGCCTTGTGGGCCGAGATCGTGGTGGCGCGGCGGAAGTCGCCGGGATCGAGCTCGAATTTCAGCGCGTCCCCGCAGAACAGGATCTTTCGGGCCCGGTGATAGAGCACCGCGTGGCCGTCGAAATGCCCTGCGGTCCGGTGCAGCTCCAGCCCCGGCAGGGGCTCCAGGAAGTCGTCATAGGGCCAGGAGACCTGGAGCGCCGCGCTCCAGGTGAAGTCGGCGGCCGGCAGGCACAGTTCGGGATCGAAGCGGTCCTGCAACTGCGCCAGCGCCGCGTAGGAATGCGGGTGCGAGGCCGAGAGCACCTGTAGCCCGCCGAGCGACGCGATATGCTCCAGCGCCACCTCGCTGAACACGGGGCAGGACTCGAAGCCCATGTTCCCGGCCGGCGTCTGGATGAGATAGGCGCTCGGCCCGATGCCGTTGACGGGCTCGTTCCAGAACCGCCAGATGCCCGGCTCCAGCTCCTGCCAGTGGCAGGGGAAGAGGTCCTGCGCCTGCTTCTCCGTCCAGAACCGCCAGCCGCCCTGGGGCACGACGTGGCGGGCGTCGAGGCAGATGGGACAGCTCGTCGGCGCCTCGAAATGGCGCTGCCAGAACCCGCAATTGTCGCAGGTATAGGCCGGAAGCTTCAGGGCGCCCGCGAAGGGCAGATAACCGGGCACGGGAGCCATCCTCGGCGGAGCGACGGGCTAAGGGAGGTCATCCCTTAGCCCCGCCGGCCCGTTCGAGGAAGGCGCGCCCGGCGCCTCAGGCATGCGCGGGCGCGCCGTGGCCGTGATCGCTCGGCGCGCCGCCCGAACCGCCTTTGCCGCGCTTGCGCGCGATCCAGATCAGCACGTTGCGGATCGTCACGTAGAAGACCGGCGTCAGGAACAGGCCGAAGAAGGTCGCGCCGATCATCCCGAAGAACACCGCCGTGCCGAGCGCCTGGCGCATCTCGGCGCCGGGGCCGGTGGCGACGACGAGCGGCAGCACGCCGAGGATGAAGGCGAAGGCCGTCATCAGGATCGGGCGCAGGCGCAGGCGGCAGGCCTCGACGGCGGCGGCCACCGGGCCCTTGTGCTCACTCTCCTCGATCTGGTGGGCGAACTCGACGATCAGGATCGCGTTCTTCGCCGCCAGACCGATGAGCACGATCAGGCCGATCTGCGTGAGGATGTTGTTGTCCTGCCCCCTCAATTGCACGCCCGCCAGGGCCGCCAGCACGCCGGTCGGCACCACCAGGATGATGGCGAGCGGCAACGCCCAGGATTCGTACTGCGCAGCGAGCACGAGGAACACGAGCAGCACGCCGAGCGCGAACACGTAGATCGCCGTGCCGCCGGCGGCCTTCTGCTGGAAGGCGAGCTCGGTCCAGTCGTAGGAGTAGCCTTCCGGCAGCGACTTGGCCGCGATCTGCTCCATGGTGTCGAGGGCCTGTCCGGTGGAGACGCCGGGCTTGGCGACGCCCTGGATCGGCACCGAGTAGAACAGGTTGAAGCGCTGCACGATCTGCGGACCGGTGATCTCGCGGATGGTGGCGAGCGTCCCCATCGGCACCAGGGCGCCCGTCGAGGAGCGGACCTTGAGCTGCTCGATGTCGCGCTTCGACAGCCGGAACGGCGCGTCGGCCTGCACGCGCACCTGATAGATGCGGCCGAGGGTGTTGAAGTCGTTCACGTAGGCGCCGCCGAGATTGGCCTGCACCGTGGCGAAGACGTTGGCGAGCGGCACGTTGAGCATGCGCGCCACCGTGCGGTCGATGTCGAGATAGAGCTGCGGCGTGTCGTTGCCGAAGGTCGTGAAGACCCGCTGCACGTCCTTGCTCTGGTTGGCCTGGCCCAGCACCTCGCCGGCCGCGGCGAGCAACGGCCCGATGGCGGAGGATTGCCGGCTCTCGATCTGCATCTTGAAGCCGCCGCCGGTCCCGAGGCCGCGCACGGGCGGCGGCGGGATGACGATGATGCGGGCCTCCTGGATGCCGGCCGTCGCCTTCAGCACGTCGCCGGTGATGACGGCGGCGCTGCGGCCCTCCTTGGCGCGCTCCTTGGCCCCCTTGAGGGTGAGGAACATCACCGCCGCGTTGGTGGTGTTGGTGAAGGTGGCGCCGTCGAAGCCGGCGATGATGACGGTGTTGGTCACGCCGTCCACCTTGCGCGCCTCCGCCGCCGCCCGGTTGACCACGGCCGTGGTCCGGTCGAGCGAGGCCCCGGAGGGGAGCTGCACGACGCCGATCAGGTAGCCCTGGTCCTGGTCCGGGATGAAGCCCGTCGGCGTGGTCTGGGCGAGATGGATCGTCCCGGCGATCGCCGCCGCGTAGAGGAGCAGCATCGCGATCAGCCCGATGGCGTGCCCCGTGAGCCAGCGGATGGTGCCGGCATAGGCGTTGGAGGTCGCGTCGAAGGCGCGGTTGAACATCTCCGCGCACCAGGCGAGGAAGCGCGCCAGGAAGAATTTCGGCGGCTTGTGCTCGTGGTGCGGCGTCAGCAGCAGCTTGCAGAGCGCGGGCGAGAGCGTCAGCGAGTTGAAGGCCGAGATGATCGTCGAGGCGGCGATGGTCAGGGCGAACTGCTTGTAGAACTGGCCCGAGATGCCGGGGATGAAGGCGGTCGGGATGAACACCGCCGCCAGCACCAGCGCGATGGCCATCACCGCGCCGCCGACCTCGTCCATGGTCTTGTGCGCGGCCTCTCCCGGCGAGAGCCCCTGCGCCATGTTGCGCTCGACGTTCTCCACCACGACGATGGCGTCGTCGACCACGATGCCGATGGCGAGCACCAGCCCGAACAGGGTCAGGTTGTTGAGCGAGAAGCCGAAGGCGGACATCGCCGCGAAGGTGCCGACCAGCGACACGGGGATCGCGATCACCGGGATCAGCGCCGTGCGCCAGCTTTGCAGGAAGACCAGCACCACGATGACGACGAGGCCGATGGCCTCGAAGAGGGTCTTGTAGACCTCCTGGATCGACTCCTCGATGAACTCGGTCGGGTTGTAGGCGATGCGGTACTCGACGTCCTGGGGGAAGTTCTTCTTCAGGGTCTCCATCGTCGCCCGGACGCTCGCGGCGGCGTCGAGGGCGTTGGTGCCGGGACGCTGGAAGGCGCCGATGCCGACGGCGGGCGTCGCGTTGAGGAAGGAGTTGGTGGTGTAGTCCTTCTGGCCCATCTCGACGCGGGCGACGTCCTTGATGCGCACAAGGCGGCCGTCCGAGGCCTTGACGATGACCTCGGCGAACTCCTCGGGCTGCTGGAAGCGCCCCTGCGACTGCACCACGAGCTGGAACGCGTTCGAGGACGGCGCCGGCGGCGAGCCGAGCGCACCCGCCGCGACCTGGACGTTCTGCTCCTGGAGGGCGGTGACGATGTCGGTGGTGGTCAGCCCGTAGGCGGCGAGCTTGTTCGGGTCGAGCCAGATGCGCTCGGCGTATTCGTTGCCGCCGAAGATGGTGATGTCGCCGACGCCGTCGAGGCGCAAGAGCTCGTCGCGGATGTTCAGGTAGATGTAGTTGGCGAGATAGTTCTGGTCGTAGGTGTTGTTGGGCGAGAGCAGGTGCACGACCAGCATCAGGTCGGGCGATGCCTTGCGCACGGTGACGCCGAGGTTGCGCACGTCCGGCGGCAGGCGGGGCTGGGCCACCGAGAGCCGGTTCTGCACGAGGACGTTGGCGATATCGAGGTTGGTGCCGACCTTGAAGGTGACGGTGAGCTGCATGTTGCCGTCGTTGGTCGACAGCGAGGTCATGTACAGCATGTTGTCGACGCCGTTGACCTCCTGCTCGATGGGCGTCGCGATGGTGGCGGCGACCGTCTCGGCATTGGCGCCCGGATAGGACGCGCGCACGACGACGGTCGGCGGCACGATCTCGGGATACTGCGAGACCGGCAGCTTCTCGTAGGCGACGAAGCCGAGGATCAGGAAGACGATCGACGTGACCGAGGCGAAGATCGGCCGATCGACGAAGAAATGGGCAAAGCGCATCGGTCACACCTTTCGGCCGCCGGCGCCCTTTCGGCGCCGCGCGGCCTGCCGCATCGTCAGCGCCGCGCCGGTCGCGCGGCGGACCTCTTGCCGGAAACGGGCGCGCCGGAGCGCCTGCGTCCGCCTTCGTCAGCCGCGCGTCGGCGGCAGCGTCTTCGATTCGGGCTTCACCTTGGCGCCGGGGCGCACGCGGCTGAGGCCGTTGACGACCACGGTCTCGTCCCCCTTCAGGCCCTCGCGGATGACGCGGTAGCCGTCCACGACGGGGCCGAGCTTGACCTCGCGGGCGGAGACGGTGCCGTCCTCGGCGACGAGGTAGACGATGCGCTTGTCCTGGTTGGCGGCCACCGCGTCGTCGGGCAGCAGGATGCCCTGGAAGGGCTTCGTCGCGGGCAGCGAGACGATGCCGAACAGGCCGGGCTTGATGAACCCGTCCGGGTTCTCGACGGTGGCGCGCAGGAGCACCGTGCCGGTGGCGTTGTCGACGCGGTTGTCCACGAAGTCGAGGCTGCCCTTGCGGGTCGGCTTGTCCTCGCCGGTGAGCGCGATGAGGATCGGCACCCCCTTGCCGCGCTGCGTCTCGCCCATGCCGATGCCGAGCGTCGACTGGTATTTGAGGAAGGACTTCTCGTCGACGGTGAAGCCGAAATAGATCGGGTCGAGGGAGACGATGGTCGTCAGCATCGTCTGGTCGGTGACGACGATGTTGCCCTCGGTGACGAGGCGGCGGCTGATGCGGCCGGCCACCGGCGCCTTCACCTCGGTGAAGTCGTAGTTGAGCTGGGCGTTGCGCAGCGCCGCCTCGGCGTTGTCGACATCGGCCTGCGCGGTCTGCGAGGCCTGCCGCCGCTGGTCCGTGACCTGCTCGGAGATGTTGCCGCCCTTCGAGAGCACCTGGGCGCGCTCGAGGTCGGTCTGCGAGAAGGAGAGCCGGGCCTTGGCCGAGACGAGGGCCGCCTGGGCCTGCTCAAGGGCCGCCTTGTAGGGCCGGCGGTCGATGACGAAGAGCACCTCGCCCTTCTTCACCGTGGCGCCGTCCTGGAAGGCGATCTTCTCGAGATATCCGGTCACGCGGGCGCGGACCTCGACGAACTCGATCGGATCGAAGCGGCCGGTATAGGTGTCGCGCTCGACGATCTCGCGGACGACGGGCTTGGCCACGGTGACGGTCGGCGGGGGCCCGCCTGGGGCCTGCGCGAACGCCTGTCCCGCCGGCAGCATCGCGGCGACGCCGAGGGCCGCGAGACGCGCGATGAGACGGAGGGGGAGCCTCGGGGAGAGCCTTGGACTGTGCATGATCGACCGTTCCTGCCTCCCGCGCCCTAGAAGCTCGGCGCGCTTCGTGTGGTGCGCCAGCGCACATGTCCGTGCGGCAGCGCACACGCCACCGGCTCTCCCGCTTGGCCTCCGAGGAGGGCCGATCAGGATTCCACCGGCTCTCCGGCCGCGTACCAGTCCTTGAAGCCGCCCTTGTAATGAGCTTCGATCGGCAATCCCGCGCCCTGCGCCGCCCGGAGGGCGTGGACCGAGCGCACGCCGGAGCCGCAGGAGAAGACGGGCATGCGGGCATCGTCGCGGATCAGCGCGGCGACGGCGTCGGTGTCGAAGGTCGAGAGCGGGTGCGGGACGGCGCCCGGAATGTGGCCCGCCTCGTATTCGTGCGGCTCGCGCACGTCGATGACCAGCATCGACCCGTCGGCGAGGCCGCGCTTGACCGCATCCCTGTCGAGATCAACGACCTTCATCCGGTTCCCTCCCGTGGCGCCAGCCTAGGCCATATAGGGCGGCCCGCGCGAACGGCCGAGCCCAATCCGATCGTCCGCGGGCCGGCCGTCTCCCGACGGTTGTCCCTATGCGTCGCGTCAGGACGGCGCAACACCGCTCACAGGCTCGCGAAGGCGGCGTCCGCCCGCTGGAAATGAGTCGTCCAGCTCGGAGGCCGGTAGCCCGCGAGCCGGCCGGCCATCTCCCGCCTCAGGGGAGAGCCCGGAGCGCACAGGTCCTCGACGGCCTGCATCCAGCCCGGCCCGTCGAGGGGATCGAGGAAATGCGCGAAATCATCGCCGATCTCCCTGTGGACGGCGATGTCGGAGGCGACCACCGGCAGGCCGGACGCCGCCGCCTCGACCACCGGCAGGCCGTAGCCTTCCGTGAAGGAGGGCATCAGCAGCGCGGTGGCGCTGCGCATCAGCGCCGCCAGACCGTGGGTGGACAGCCCCGAGACCTCGACGACATGCTCGCGGACGGCCGGGCAGCGGTCGAGCAGGTCGATCACGTTCTCCGCCTCCCAGCCCCGACGCCCCACGAGGACGAGGCGCGGCGTCGCCGGCCCGAGCCGCTGCGCGAGCTCCCGCCACAGATGCAGCAGCAGCAGATGGTTCTTGCGCGGCTCGATGGTGCCGCAGACGAGGAAGGTCGGACGCTCCGGCGCGAAGGACGGCCCCTCGGGGGCGAAGGCCGCCTCGGTGCCGAGATGGGCCACCGTCACCGGAGGCGCGCCGAACCCCTCCGCCGCGAGGTGCCGAGCGGTCCGCGCGCCGACATCGGCGGAGTTGACGACGATCCGGGCCGCGTGCCGCCCGATGGTGCGCAGCCGCTCCCGATGGCGCCCGGCCTCGCCGGGGCGGCCGTATTCGGGATGGGTGATCGGGATCAGGTCGTGGACGAAGAAGGCCGCGCGCACATCGCGACGGCCGTAGAGCCAGTCGAACCTCTCCGGCCGGTCGAGGCGCAGATGCGAGGTATGCAGGTAGAGCGTCCCCTCCGGCAGCGCCGCGACTCCGCGCGCGCGAAAGGTCCGCGCCGCGCTCTCCGCCTGCGCCCGCCTGCGCGCCCAGGCGCCGGAGCGCGCGCGGGCGGTTCCCGAAGGCGGGGGAGCGGCGCCGGTCAGGCGCGCCGCGAGCCGGAGATAGACCGGATCCGCCTGCGCCTCGACATCCTCGACCCAGCCCGCGCTCACCGCCTCCACGATGCGCGCCGCATCCGCGCGATCGAGCACACGCGGCCCGAGCCCCGTGGCGATCACCCCGAAGCGCGGCCCCTGCCCGGACAGCGCGTGGCGCGCATAGGCGAGATCGACCCGGTCGATGCCGCTCGGGCTCGCATGGCCGAGACGCGTGACGAGGCGGGTCAGGTCGAAGGCGACGGGGCGGGAATCCATGATGCTCCGGCTCGCGCAGGGCCGCCTGTAGGGGGCGACGGGCGCGGATGCCGCGCGATCCGGGAAGCCCCTCGATCATCGGGCCTTCGCGAACAAGCGGCAGCGGCAAAGAGAACGGATCGACAAAGGAACGGTTGGAAACCGCTCGAAAACCGGAAACCGCCGCGCCGCGAACGGTCTCCAAAAACTCAACCGCGTGAAGCGGTCAATGGTCGGAGCGAGAGGATTCGAACCTCCGACCCCTAGTCCCCCAGACTAGTGCGCTAACCGGGCTGCGCTACGCTCCGACACCCTTTCGGGGTGGCGCGTCTTAGCTTTTGCCCTCGGCCGGCGCAACCCGGAAAAAGCCCGGCCGGCTCAGAAGAAGATCGGCCGGGCGCTGGCGGAGTGCTCGCCGAGGAGATCGCCGGTGGCCGGATCGATCTCCTTCATCACCACGTCGTAGCCCCAGAGGTCGGCGAGGTGCTGGAGGACGCGCCGCGCGTCGTCCTTCTGGAGGGTGATGCGGTTCAGCGCCTTGTGGTGCAGGACCAGCCGGCGGTCGCCCTCGAGGTCGACATCGACCACCTCGATGTCGGGATCGAGCCAGGCCACGTCGTACTGGCGGGCGAAGGAGCGGCGCATCTTGCGGTAGCCGCGCTCGTCGTGGATCGCCTCGACCCGCAATTCGGGCTCGGACGGATCGTCGGTGACGTGGAACAGGCGCATGTCGCGCATCAGCTTCGGCGACAGGAACTGCGCGATGAAGCTTTCGTCGCGGTAGTTCTCCCAGCAGTCGCGCAGCACGCCCATCGCATCGCCCTGGCCGGCGATCTCGGGGAACCACTGCCGGTCCTCGGCCGTGGGGTTCTCCACGATGCGGGCGATGTCCTGCATCATGGCGAAGCCGATGGCGTAGGGGTTGTGGCCGCCATAGGACCGCTCGTCGTAGTTCGGCTGGCGGATCACGTTGGTGTGCGACTGGAGGAACTCCAGATAGGCCGCCTCGCCGATCTGCCCCTTGCGCGAGAGCGCGTTCATGATGCGGTAATGCGTATAGGTGGCGCAGCCCTCGTTCATGACCTTGGTCTGGCGCTGCGGGTAGAAATACTGCGCCACGAGCCTCACGATGCGCAGGATCTCGCGCTGCCAGCGCTGGAGGCGCGGGGCTACCTTCTCCAGGAAGTAGAGGATGTTCTCCTGCGGCAGCTCGAGCAGCGCCTTGCGGCGCTCGGCGGCGAGATCGGGCCGGAGCGTGCCGGCCTTCTGCGGCAGGGTGCGCCAGAGGTCGTTGTAGATCTGCTCGCCGTGCTCGACGCGCTCGCGCTCGCGGCGCTGCTCGGAGGCGAGGTCGGGCCGCTTCTTGCGCGGATAGCGGTGGACGCCCTGGCTCATCAGCGCGTGGGCGGCGTCGAGCACCTGCTCCACGGCCTGATGCCCATAGCGCTCCTCGCAGCGGGTGATGTAGCTCTTGGCGAAGTCGAGATAGTCGAGGATGCCTTCCGCGTCGGTCCACTGCTTGAAGAGATAGTTGTTCTTGAAGAAGTGGTTATGCCCGAAGGCCGCGTGCGCGATGACGAGCGTCTGCATCGTGGCCGAGTTCTCCTCCATGACGTAGGAGATGCACGGGTCCGAGTTGATGACGATCTCGTAGGCGAGCCCCATCAACCCGCGCCGGTAGCCGGCCTCGTGCTGGGCGAAGTGCTTGCCGAAGGACCAGTGCTTGTAGAACAGCGGCATGCCGATCGAGGCATAGGCGTCGAGCATCTGCTCGGCGGTGATGATCTCGATCTGGTTCGGATACCAGGACAGGCCGAGCTCCGGCCCCGCGATGGCCTCGCAGGCATCGTGGATGCGCCGGATGGTGTCGAAGTCCCAGTCGTTGCCGGTGAAGAGCAACGGGGAGGCTCCGGCGGTAGTCTTGGGAGCGGAGCGTATCATGCCGTTTCCAGACGGGTCGAGCTGCGTTCCCCTCTCCCCGCCCGCGGGGAGAGGGCCGGGCCGACCTCGTCGTCGGCGCGGCGAGGCGGCAGCCGAAGGTGAGGGGGCGCGTCCGTAGGAGCCTCGTGCGGAGACGCCCCCTCACCCTCGCTCCGCTCGCTGCATGCACGACGAGGTGCATGCAGCCCTCTCCCCGCCCCGCGAGGAGAGGAGGATGCGCGAACTGCTGACGCCGGGCTCACGCCTCGGCCTCCGCCCGCGCGTCCTTGCGGCCGAAGAGTTCGCGAAAGACGGGGTAGATATCGCGACGGTGGTTGACCTTGCGCATGGCGATGGGGCCGCCCGCCTTGGCGATGGCCTCGTAGGTGCGCCACAGGGTCGTGCGGTGCTCGATGAAGCCGGCGCGCGGGCCGTTCTCGTCGCCGACCTCGAGATAGGCGAAATGCTGGCAGGCGGGCAGGATATGCGCGCGCAGCAGTTCCGTGGAGGTCGGGCCGTCGCTCGAGACGTTGTCGCCGTCCGAGGCTTGCGCGGCGTAGATGTTCCAGTCGTTCGGATCGTACCGCTCGGTGATGACGCGCTTCATCTCGACCAGCGCCGAGGAGACCAGGGTGCCGCCGGTCTCGCGCGAGCCGAAGAAGGTCTCCTCGTCCACCTCCGTCGCCCGGTCGGTGTGACGGATGAAGACGATCTCCACATGCCGGTAGCGGCGCGTCAGGAAGATGTGCAGCAGGATGTAGAAGCGCTTGGCCAGATCCTTCATGTGCTCGGTCATCGAGCCCGAGACGTCCATGAGGCAGAACATGACGGCCTGGGCGATCGGGCGCGGATAGGGCTCGAAGCGGCGGTAGCGCAGGTCGATGGGATCCACGTAGGGGATGCGCTTGGCGCGCTCCCGCAGCATGTCGAGATCGAGGCGCATGTCGGCGAGCCTCGGATCGCCCTCCCCCGCCGCGCCGATGCGGGCTTCGAGCTCGGCGATCTCCTCTGCCTTCGGGCGCTTCAGCGCGATGCGCCGCGACATCGAGTTGCGGAGCGTGCGCGACAGGGCGAGATTCGCGGGCGAGCCCGAGACGGTGTAGCCGGCCCGCCTCAGCCCTTCCGTTTCCACCACCGCAAGCCGGCGCTTGGCGAGATCGGGCAGTTCGAGATCCTCGAGGAAGAGTTCCAAGAACTCCTCGCGGGTCAGCACGAAGCGGAAGGCGTCCTCGGAATTCTCGCCGCCTTCGCCGCCCTCGCCGGAGCCCCCTCCCCCACCGCCGCCGGGCGGGCGCTCGATGCGGTCGCCTTCGACATAGGTCTTGTTGCCGGGAAGGATGTGGTCCTGAAGGCCGGTGCCGGGCTGGCGGGCGAAGCGCGGCTCGCGCACCCCGTCGGCCGGCACGGTGACGCGGCCGTCCTTGCCGAGATCCTTGATGTCCTTCTCGCGCGCGGATTCGCGAACGGCATGCTGCGCCACGTCCTTGACCCGACGCAGGAAGCGCTGCCGGTTGGCGAGGCTCTTGCCGCCTGGATTGAGCCGACGGTCGACGATGTGCATCCGGTGTCTTCGCCCTCGCCGTGTGGCCGGCGGCCGGGGGATCGGCACCCCGGCCGCCGGCGCGAAACCGTGGCGGCTTGGCGGGCAGCGCCCGTCAGCCGGCCTGCTTCACCCGCATGTACCATTCCACCAGACGGCGGACCTGCCGCTCGGTGTAGCCGCGCTCGACCATGCGGTCGACGAACTCGCCGTGCTTCTTCTCGGTCTCGCCGTCCTTCTTGGAGCCGAAGGAGATCACCGGCAGCAGTTCCTCGACCTGGCTGAACATGCGCCGCTCGATGACCTCGCGCAGCTTCTCGTAGCTCGTCCAGCTCGGGTTGCGGCCGCCGTGCTGCGCGCGGGAGCGCAGGGCGAACTTCACCACCTCGTTGCGGAAATCCTTCGGGTTGGCGATGCCCGCCGGCTTCTCGATCTTGGTCAGTTCCTGGTTGAGGAGCTCGCGGTTGAGAAGCTGACCGGTCTCGGCATCCTTGAAGTCCTGATCCTCGATCCAGGCATCGGCGTAGTCGATGTAGCGATCGAACAGGTTCTGACCGTAGTCGTGGTAGGATTCGAGATAGGCCTTCTGGATCTCGTGGCCGATGAACTCGGCGTAGCGCGGCGCCAGCTCGCCCTTGATGAATTCGAGATAGCGCTTCTCGGTCTCGGGCGGGAGCTGCTCGCGGCGCAGCGCCTGCTCCAGCACGTACATCAGGTGCACCGGGTCGGCCGAGACCTCGGTGGTGTCGTGGTTGAAGGTCGCCGCCAGCACCTTGAAGGCGAAGCGGGTGGAGATGCCGTCCATGCCCTCGTCGACGCCGGCGGTGTCCTTGTACTCCTGCATGGAGCGGGCGCGCGGATCGACCTCGCGCAAGCTCTCGCCGTCATAGACCCGCATCTTCGAGAAGGGGTTCGAGTTCGAATGCTCGCGCAACCGCGAGAGCACCGAGAAGCGGGCGAGCATCTGGAAGGTGCCGGGCGCGCAGGCCGCCTGAGACAGCTCGGAGCCGGAGATCAGCTTCTCGTAGATGCGCTGCTCCTCCTGAACGCGCAGGCAGTAGGGCACCTTGATGACGTAGATGCGGTCGATGAAGGCTTCGTTGTTCTTGTTGGTCTTGAAGGACTGCCACTCGGCCTCGTTCGAGTGGGCGAGGATGACGCCCGTGAAGGGGATCGCGCCGATGTTCTCGGTGCCGACATAGTTGCCCTCCTGCGTCGCGGTGAGCAGCGGGTGCAGCATCTTGATCGGCGCCTTGAACATCTCGACGAACTCGAGGATGCCCTGGTTCGCGCGGTTGAGGCCGCCCGAGTAGGAATAGGCGTCGGGATCGGCCTGCGAGAGGGTCTCGAGCCGGCGGATGTCGACCTTGCCGACGAGGGACGAGATGTCCTGGTTGTTCTCGTCGCCGGGCTCGGTCTTGGCCACGGCGATCTGGCGCAGGCGCGAGGGCCGGACCTTGATGACCGTGAATTTCGAGATGTCGCCCTCGAACTCGTCGAGGCGCTTCAGGGCCCAGGGGCTCATCAGGCCGGTGAGGCGGCGGCGCGGGACGCCGTAGCGCTTCTCGATCTCGGACCCCATGGTTTCGGGATCGAACAGCCCGAGGGGGCTCTCGAACACCGGCGAGATCTCGTTGCCGGCCTTGAGCACGTAGATCGGGTGGACCTCCATGAGCGCCTTCAGGCGCTCGGCGAGCGACGACTTGCCGCCGCCCACGGGGCCGAGCAGGTAGAGGATCTGCTTGCGCTCCTCCAACCCCTGCGCCGCGTGCCGGAAGAACGAGACGATCCGCTCGATCGTCTCCTCCATGCCGTAGAACTCGGCGAAGGCCGGGTAGGTACGGATGGTGCGGTTCATGAAGATGCGGCCGAGGCGCGAATCCTTGGCCGTGTCCACGAACTCGGGCTTGCCGATGGCGTCGAGAATGCGTTCCGCCGCGCTCGCATACATCAGCGGCTCGTCGCGGCAGGCTTCGAGATAGTCGGAGAGGGTCATCTCCGTGTCTCGCCGCGCTTCGTACCCTCGGGCGAAGCTCTGAAAAAGGTCGTTGGTCGCGTGCAGAGCCATGCGATAACCCTCTCAGGACAGGAACAGCTTCATCCTGTCTCGGCTTGGATGCAACTCACAGGCCCGTATTTGTCGCAGTGCGGTCAACGGACCCGATGAGCGTGTGCTGCTTGCAACACTGCAACACTCCGCGCCCTCTGTGTCTTCTTCGCGGCGCCCGAGCGACGGCGGCGCGACGGCGCCGTCGCCCCCATCGCGGCGAGGATCAGAGGTCGGTGGCATCCTTCTTCTTCGGCTCCCCGTCCTTCTTCGTCGCGGCCGCCTCGACGGTGATGCGGATGTTGCGGGTCTGCACCTGGCCGTCGGCGGTCTTGATCTCGACGGTCATCTCGTCCGAGCCCGTGAAGCCGTCCTTGCTCTGGTAGAACAGCGCCTGCACGCCGGCCTCCTTGTTCGGGCAGCGGTAGCTCGACGGCGTCTTGGTCTTGGCCGTCTTGGTGATGGTCGAACCGTTCTTGGGCGCCGTCACGATGCGGAACTCCGGCAGCGGGCCGATGGAGCAGTCCTTCTTCAGGTTCGGCGCCACGACGACGCGCACGCTCTTGCCGCTCGCGGCGGCCTCGTTGTGCGAGGTGGCGGGCTCCGCGAGGGCGGCGCCGGACAGGACCGCGCCGGCGGCGAGCGCCGCTGCGAAGGAGCGGATCGCGGTCATGCGGCGGCTGGTCTCCATGGATGCGTTCTCCCGGCGGCGCCTCGTCCGGGGCCGATCCCCGGCCGCGAGCCCCGCGCCGCCGGGATGTGGGGACGCCCGCCCGAAAGGTCGAGGGCCGGCCGCTCGGAAGCCACGTTCCTGGACGGACCTCAACGTTGCAGCACGGCCGCCACCGCGCCCGTCACGCGCGCCACCTGAGCGGCGCTGAGCTCCCCCGACAGCGCCTCCGCCAGGCGGTTCTCGACGCGCGCCCGCTCGTCGATATCGGCCGTCGGCGAGGGCGGAATGTCGGCCTCATCGAGCCCGCAGGCGGCACGGATGGCGTCCGCCGCTTGCAGAAGGAGTCTGCGCTCGGCGGGCGCCAGCTCCCAGGCGGGATCGCGCAGGCGGCTGACGACCCGGCGGGCGTCGCGGTAGTCGCGGTCGACGGTGACCAGCGCCTCGATCTGGCCGACCAGGAACATCAGTTCCAGGACCTCGCCCGCCGCCTCAGGGCAGAGCCGCACGATCCGCAAGACGCGGGCGGTGAGCTCCTGGGTCGGCGACAAGCGGCGGCGCGGCGCGGTCATGGCCCGGAAACGCCCGGCGCCGCGCGAAAGTTCGCCGCGCCCGAAGAGCCCAGCACCAGAGCGGGGAACGTCCGACGACGAGGCGGCTAAGCCTCCGCCGGATCGGGCAGGGCGCGCAGGGCCGCCAGCGCCGCGCGGCAGGCGTAGAGCTCCCGCAGCACGTCCTCGACGGTGCCGAGATCGGAGGCATGCAGGGCATCGGGGCCCGGCTCGTGATTCTCTTGTGCCGGAAGCGTCTCGGCTTCCGAATCCTGCGGGCTCGGCGCGCCGGCCGCCGCCTCGCCCCGGCCGATCGCCTGGACGAAGCGCACGCCGCCCTCGCGCAGCACGCGCTGAGCGCCCCGGATGGTATAGCCCTGGCCGTGCAGAAGCTGGCGCACGCCCTTGATGAGATCGACGTCCTCGGGGCGGTAGTAGCGCCGACCGCCGCCCCGCTTCAGCGGCTTGATCTGGCTGAAGCGCGTCTCCCAGAAGCGCAGGACGTGCTGGGGCACCGCGATGTCCTCGGACACCTCGCTGATGGTGCGGAAGGCGCCGGGGCGCTTCTCGGCGGCATCGCGGCCGGTCTCGATGGTCATGCCCGCGAGCGTCATGCGTCCCCGATCCTAGCCGCAGAAGTCGATACCGGTCCGCCGCGTCAGGCGTCGTCGTCCTGCGCGGCGCCGTTGGCGCCGTTGATGCGGGCCTTCAGCACGTTCGACGGCTTGAACACCATCACCTGCCTCGGCTCGATGGCGACCTCGACGCCGGTCTTCGGGTTGCGGCCGACGCGCTTGCCCTTCGAGCGGACCACGAAGGAGCCGAAGGAGGAGAGCTTCACGGTCTCGCCCTGCGACAGGCAGGTGCAGATCTCGGCCAGAACCGTCTCGACGAGGGCGGCCGATTCGGTCCGCGACAGGCCCACCTGCTGATAGACGGCCTCGCTCAAATCGGCGCGCGTCACCGTCCTGCCCGACATTCCATCCCCCTCGCCCGATTCGCCGTGCGGCAGCGTATCTCTATGATCCGTCACGCTAATCGGCGCTGGTCGCGGGGTCAACCGCGCGGCCGGGACGCGCACCGACGAAATGTCGCCGGCCGCCCTTCCGATTGCCGGCTCACCAGCGGATCAGCGCCGCGCCCCAGCTGAACCCGCCGCCGATGGCCTCGATCATCACGAGGTCGCCCTCGCGGATGCGCCCGTCCCGGCGCGCGGCGTCGAGGGCGAGCGGGATGGAGGCCGCCGAGGTGTTGCCGTGCCGGTCGACGGTGAGCACCACCTTCTCGCGCGGGATCCCGAGCTTGTCGGCGGAGGCCTCGATGATGCGGCGGTTGGCCTGATGGGGCACGAACCAGTCGAGGTCCTTCGGCGTGAAGCCGGCCTGCGCGAAGGCGTCCTCGATCACGTCGAGCACCGAGCCGACGGCGAAGCGGAAGACCTCCTTGCCCTGCATGCGCAGATGTCCGGTGGTGCCCGTCGAGCCGGGGCCGCCGTCGACATAGAGCTTGTCGCGGTGGCGCCCGTCCGAGCGCAGGCTCGCGGAGAGCACGCCGCGATCGGCGTTCGTGCCACGGCCCTCGCGCGCCTCCAGCACGATCGCGCCCGCCCCGTCGCCGAACAGGACGCAGGTGGTGCGGTCCTCCCAGTCGACGATGCGCGAGAAGGTCTCGGCGCCCACCACCAGCGCGCGGGTGGCGCCCCCCGTCCTCAGGAAGCGGTCGGCGGTGGAGACGGCGAAGACGAATCCGGCGCAGACCGCCTGCACGTCGAAGGCGCAGCCCCGCTCGACGCCGAGCGCCGCCTGGATCTGCGTCGCCGTCGAGGGGAAGGTGTGGTCCGGCGTGGAGGTCGCGCAGATCACGAGGTCGATGTCGGCGGCGCTCAGGCCGGCATCGGCCAGCGCCGCCTGGGCGGCGCGGGTGCCGAGCACCGAGGTGGTCTCGTCCGAGGCCGCCAGATGCCGGCTGCGGATGCCGGTGCGCTGGACGATCCATTCGTCGGAGGTGTCGACCCGCTCGGCGAGCTCGCGATTGGACACGGCGCGAGCCGGAAGGCTCGACCCGCAGCCGACGACGACGGAACGCAGGGCTGCCATGGTGCCTCCTCCCGCTCGCCGGAGCTCACGCCGTGATCGCGGCGGGCGCCTGGTCGAGCATGTCGCGGATCGTGCGCATCAGGTCGTGCCGCGCCATGTCGTGGGCAAGGTCGATGGCCGCGGCGAATCCTTGCGCGTTCTCGGAGCCGTGGCTCTTGATGACGATGCCCTCCAGCCCGAGGAAGACGCCGCCATTGGCCCGGCTCGGGTTCATCTTCTCACGCAGCGCCGTGAACGCCTGCCGGGCGAAGAGATAGCCGATCTTGGCCATCAGGGTCCGGCTCATGGCCGAGCGCAGGTAGCTGCCGATCTGCTTGGCGGTGCCCTCGGCGGTCTTGAGCGCGATGTTGCCGGTGAAGCCTTCGGTGACGACCACGTCCACGGTGCCCTTTCCGAGGTCGTTGCCCTCGACGAAGCCGTGATAGGCGAGCGTCGCGATCTCGGTCTCGCGCAGGATGCGGGCGGCCTCCTTCACGGCCTCGTTGCCCTTCATCTCCTCGGTGCCGACATTGAGGAGCCCCACCGTCGGCCGGTCGATGTCGAAGACGATGCGGGCCATGGCGGCGCCCATCACCGCCATCTCCACGAGATGCTCGGCATCCGTGCCGATGGTGGCGCCGACATCGAGCACGACGCTCTCGCCGCGCACGGTGGGCCACAGGCAGGCGATGGCCGGGCGCTCGATGCCGGCCATGGTCTTGAGGCAGATCTTCGACATCGCCATGAGCGCGCCGGTGTTGCCGGCGGAGACGGCGGCGTCCGCCTCTCCGTCCTTCACCGCCTGGATCGCCTTCCACATGGAGGACTTGCCCCGCCCCTGGCGCACGGCCTGGCTCGGCTTCTCGTCCATGGCGATGGAGACGGCGGTATGCCGGATCTCGACGGCGCCCTTGAGCCGGGGCTCGGCCTCCACCAGCGGGCCGAGCACGGCCTCGTCGCCGAACAGCAGGAAGCTCGTCTCCGGGTGCCGCTCGCGGGCGATGGCCGCTCCCGGCACCACCGTGGACGGCCCGTGGTCGCCGCCCATGGCGTCGAGGGAGATGCGCACGCTTTGAGACATGAAGATCCGGTCGGAGCCTGGCCGGGCGGTGCATCGAGACGGACGCGCCGGCCGGCGCGGCGGAAAATAGCGATCCGGGCCGGCCGGGCAAACGAATTCTGGCGGGCGCCCCTACTCGCCGCCGGGACGCAGCTTGCGCAAGCCCGCGAGCGGCTTCTCGTCGTCCCCCGCCGCGACCTCCTCGAAGGCGACGCCGGGCTTCCTCGGATAGGGATCGAGCCCCAGCGCCAGGAACTCGGCCGTGAGCGCGCCGAGGTCGATGCGTCCGTTGACGAGGGCATCCGGCGTATCGAGATCGGGCATGCCGTTCTCGTCGAGCGCGTCCGCCTCCTCCGGCGTGACCTCGTCGCTGAACGTCACCTCGACGGGCTCGGAGACGGCTGCCTCGAAGGGCTCGAGGCTGACGCCGCAGGTCTGGGTGACGACCGCCTCCACCGTTCCGGTGACGCGCAGGAGGCTGGTCGAGCCGCCGATCTCGAAGCGGCCGACGAGGTCGCGCACGGCGACGATGCCGAAATCCTCGGCCAGCGCCGCGCATTCCTGCGGGGTCGCCTCGACGGTGAAGCTGCCGCGCCCCTGCGGCAGGCGCTCGACATTGA
Organism: Methylobacterium endophyticum; assembly: GCF_050591105.1. Classification (NCBI taxonomy): domain Bacteria; kingdom Pseudomonadati; phylum Pseudomonadota; class Alphaproteobacteria; order Hyphomicrobiales; family Methylobacteriaceae; genus Methylobacterium; species Methylobacterium endophyticum. The sequence goes on along the minus strand of NZ_JBNHES010000015.1, from coordinate 19,116 downwards.
CGGGCCGGGAGAGCGGAAGGGGGCTTGCGTCTCGTGTCATCGATGGCTCCCGTAGGGCGACGGGTCCGGGAAGAGCGGGCCGGCGCCGAGGAACACGGCGAGATCGGCCGCCCCGAGGACGTCGGCGGAAGCCCGGACATAATCCGCCAGCGGCCCCGCGTCTGCCTCTTCGCGACCGATGACGTTGCGGGCGAGCGCGGCGGCGAGCGCGTCCCGGTCGCCGGCATCGAGGGCGGCATCGTAGCCGGCGGCCCGGCCGTAGAAGGCGGCGCCCAGCTTCTTCATGCGCTTGGGCACCCCCATGTCGCCGACGCCGAGTTCGCGCAGCGACGCGTCGAGCTGGAGAAAGACGGAGTTGACGAGATCCTGGGCGATGTCGGGGCCCGGTTCGGGCAGCCGGTTCAGCCGCCGCAGCGCCAGGATGACGTGCAGGCACAGGCATTCGAAGCGGCCTTCCACCGTGTCCGGCACGCCGAGCCCCTCATAGAGCGCGGGCCAGCGCGAGGCGTCGTTGATCCGCCCGTGGAGGGTCTCGACGGTCCGGCGGCGCTCGCCGCCGCGCCGCAGAAGGCGCCCGATCATCGCGTCCGCCCTTTGCACCCTTTGGACGCGGGGTGTGTCCGCGCTTGCCTTGTCAAAGCCATAACCCGGCGGTACGGCACCTCACGGTCAAGGTGCAAGCCTTCGCAAGGCAAGAGCCTGCAAGGCGGACGCCGCGTTTCGGCCCCTGTTCGCGGGTGTCGCGCGCTGCGTGTCTCGCAACGCAATCAAGGGGGGCCGATGTCGCGCCGTCTCGTCTCGTCGCTCGCTCGTCTCGCCGTGATCGGCCTCGTGGGCACGGCCCTGTCCGGCTGCATCGGCGAGGATATCCGCCACGGCTACCAGATCGACCAGACCGCCCTGGCCTCGGTCAAGCCCGGCGCGAGCCCGGAGCAGGTGCTCCAGACGCTCGGCACGCCCTCCACCGTCTCCACGGTCGGCAACAAGTCCTGGTACTACATCTCCCAGAACACCCGCCGCACGGTGATGTTCATGGGCGAGCAGGTCGAGGACCAGCGGGTGGTGGCCGTCTACTTCACCCCCGGCTTCAAGGTCGAGCGCGTGGCGCTCTACGGCCTCCAGGACGGCAAGGTGTTCGACTTCATCGAGCGCACCACCCCGTCGAGCGGCGCCGACCGCGCCTTCCTCGGCCAGCTCCTGCGCGGCCTGACCAAGTACGAGCCCTTCGGGTCCGGCAAGGGCACCAGCATCGTGCCCGGCGCCAATCGCGGCCTCTGAGGCCCGCTCATCCCGCGGGCGCCGCCGCCCGCGGTCCCACGGCGGAGACGATCTCCGCCGGACTGCCGAAGAGATGCGCCGGCCCGAGCGCGGCCAGCGCATCCGCCCGCGTGTAGCCCCAGGCCACCGCTCCGAAGGCGCAGCCCACCTTGCGCGCCGCCTCGGCGTCGCGGATCTCGTCGCCGACGCAGAGCACGTCCTCCGGCGCATGCCCGCTCGCCCGGACCAGGGCGGCGAGCCGGCGGGCCTTCCCGAACAGCGAGGCGCCGCAGGCGTAGCGCGAGAAGCGCGCCGCGTTCCCCGATCCCAGAATCCGGCGCACGTTGGCCTCGTCGTTGGAGCTGAGCAGCGCGAGGGCGGCGCCTGCGGCATCGAGCTCCGCCAGCATCGCCTCGATCCCCGGAAACAGCCCGATCAAGGCGGCGTCGCGGGCGGCGAGACCGTGCATGTGGCGGGCGATCATCGGCAGCTTCCAGGCCGGCACGCCGAGGCGGGCGACGATCTCGCGGGCGCCGAGCGCGCGCAGTTCGTCCCGCTCCTCCTCCGCCACGCGGTGGAAGCCGTAGCGGTCCGCCACGCCGTTGAGTACGCCGCAGAACCAGTCGAAGCTGTCGGCGAGCGTCCCGTCGAAATCGAACACGACGAGCCGGTAGCGCGGCCGGGCGCCGTCCATCGCGCGCGGCAACGGCGCCTCAGAAGCGCAGGTTCGCCAGCGGCACGCGCAGGCTCAGCACCAGCCCATCCGGGGCCCAGTCGTGCTCCAGGCTGCCGTCGAGCTGGCCGGCGACGCTGCGCTCGGCCAGGACCGTGCCGAAGCCGCGCCGCTCGGGCACGCTTGCGATGGCGGGGCCCCCCGCCTCGGCCCAGCGCAGGTGATAGGCGCCGTCCTCCACCCGGCCGGTGAGCGAGACCGTGCCGGTCTCGGTGGAGAGGCCGCCATACTTGACGGCATTGGTGGCCTGCTCGTGCATGACGAGCGCGAGCGAGGTCGCCGCGCGCTCGCCGAGGGGCGCGTCCTCGCCGCCGATGGCGATGCGCTCGCGCCCGGAGGCGGCATAGGCGGCCATCAGCAGGCGCATCAGCCCGAGCACCGTCTGGCCCTTCACCGCCGGCGCGCTCTCGTCCGAATGCGGGCGCACGTATTCGTGGGCCTGCGCCAGGGCTCCCAGGCGCTCGCGGAAGGTGGCGACGAAGCCCTTGGCCTCGGGCGCGCCCCGCGCCGACAGGGCCGCGATGCCGCCGACCACGGCGAAGATGTTCTTGATCCGGTGCGACAGCTCCCGGATCAGCAGGTCGCGGGCCTCCTCGTGGCGCTTGCGCTCGCGCAGGTCGCGGCTGACCGTGGCGAAACCCACCTCGCGACCCCCGGCGTCCCGCAGGGGGAAGAGGTTGTAGAGCATGGCGATGGGCTCGCCCGTCTCGAAATGCCGGAAGGCGATCTCGCCCTCCCACCAGCCGTCGCGGCGCGCGGCCGGGAGCGCGTCCTCCATCACCATGCGCCGGCTCGCGGGCATGATGTGGTCGGCGATGCAGGTGCGCTGGGCGGCGGCGAGGCTCGGCAGCCCGACGAGCCGCATGGCGGCGTCGTTCAGATGGGTGACGCGGCCGTCGAGATCGGCGATACCGATGAAGTCCTTCGAGGTCTCGACCACGGCGGCGAGCTGGCGCGCCTCGGTCTCGACCCGCTTCAGGTCGTGGATATCGGTGCAGGTGCCGAACCAGCGCTCGATCCGGCCTTCGGCGTCCCGGATCGGCATGGCCCGGCCCAGCGTCCAGCGATAGGCGCCGGACCTGTGCCGCAGGCGGTATTCGATCTCGTAGGGCTCCCCCGTCGCGAGGCTGTGGCGCCAGCGCGCCCAGGCCCGCTCCTGGTCGTCGGCGTGGAACATGCCGTTCCAGCCCTCGCCGTCCGTGCTGCCGTAGGGGACGCCGGTGAACTCGTACCAGCGGTCGTTGTAATAGTCGTGGAAGCCGTCCGGCAGGGTCGTCCAGACCATCTGCGGCATCGCTTCCGTCATCACCCGGAAGCGCCGCTCGTTGGCGGCGAGGCGGTCGAGATTGCGGCGATGATCGAGCAGCGTCGAGATCTGCCGGGCGAGCGCCGTCAGCGTCGCCGCCTGCTCCGCGCTCAACCCGTCGGGACGGGGCGCATGGTCGAGGATGCAGAGCGAGCCCAGCGCGGTGCCGCTGGCGCCGCGGATCACGGCGCCGGCATAGAAGCGGATATGCGGCGGTCCGGCCACGAGGGGATTGCCGGCGGTGCGCCCGTCGGCGGCAAGGTCCGGGACGACGAGAAGGGCCTCCTCCTTCAGCGCGAACTTGCAGACCGACATGTCGAGGGGCGTCTCGCGGCAGCCGAGCCCGACCTCCGCCTTGAACCACTGCCGGTCCTCGCCGACGAAGCTCACCAGGGCGATGGGCGCGGCGCAGACATGGGCGGCGATCCGCGCGAGATCGTCATAGGCCGCCTCGGGCTCCGTATCGAGGATGTGGAGGGCGCCGAGCTCGGCGATCCGATCGGAATCGGGAGAGTCGCCGGACGGTGTCGCGCAATGCGCTTTCGCAGCCAAATCCCGCGCTCCTGCCCGGATGCCGCTTACGCTCCAGGGCCGACGACGGACATAGGAACGGGGCGCGGGCGAGTCCAGCTTTCATGAGCGCCGCCCCCCGCCGCGAGAGACAGGCGGGAGCGGCGCGGTCTCAGGCGCTCAGGCGGCCTTCGAGCCCGACAGGGTCGGGTAGTCGATGTAGCCTTCCGGGCCCTGGCTGTACCAGGTCCGGGGCACATCCTGGTTCAGCGGGGCGCCCTCGGCGATGCGCTTCGGCAGGTCGGGATTGGCGAGGAAGGTCCGGCCGAAGGCGATGGCGTCGGCCTTGCCCTCGTCGAGGGCCGCCTGCGCGCTCTTGCCGTCGTAATCGGCGTTGAGGATCAGCGGGCCCTTGAAGGCCGCCTTCATCACCGGCGCCACGGGGGCGTGGTTGGCCTTGCCGAAGGTGCCGTCCGGGCCGGGCTCGCGCAGCTCGAGGAAGGCGATGCCGATCTCGGAGAGCACCGCCGCCGCCGCTCCGAACAGCGCGTCCGGGTCGGAATCGTCGACGCCCTGGATGAGGCCGTTCGGCGACAGCCGCACGCCGGTGCGGTCCTTGCCCGCCTCCCCGGCGACGGCCCGCGTCACCTCGTCGAGCAGCCGGACGCGGTTCTCGATCGCGCCGCCGTAGCGGTCGGTCCGCTTGTTCACGCCGTCGCGCAGGAACTGGTCGATGAGGTAGCCGTTCGCGGCATGGATCTGCACGCCGTCGAATCCGGCGGCCAGCGCGTTGCGGGTGGCGTTGCGGTAGTCCTCCAGCAGGCGCGGGATCTCGTCGATCTCGAGCGGGCGCGCCTCGGCATAGGGCTTCTTGCCCTCGTAGGTATGGGCGCTGTCCGGCGCCGTGGTGGCGGAGGAGGAGACGGGCTTGGCGCCGCCGAGGAAATCCGGGTGGACGATGCGGCCCATGTGCCAGAGCTGGGCGACGATGCGGCCGCCGGCCTCGTGGACGGCCTGCACCACCGGCTTCCAGGCCGCGACCTGCTCGGCATTCCACAGGCCGGGCGCGTAGGGCCAGCCGAGCCCCTCCCGGCTGATGCCCGTCGCCTCGCTGATGATGAGGCCGGCGCCGGCGCGCTGGGCATAGTACTCGGCCATGATCGGCGTCGGGACATGCTCGCGGCTGGCGCGCCCGCGGGTCAGCGGGGCCATGAGAATGCGGTTCGGCGCCGCGATGGCGCCGAGGCGGATGGGGTCGAACAGTGAGGGCATGCACGATCTCGCTTGTCGGCGCCGGACCGCGCTGCGGCCGGCGCCCGGTGATGCGGTGCCGCTAACGTGGTCGCCCGAGCCGGCATCTCCAGGCCGGGGAATGCTCCGGCGGCGCCGGCTGTGCGGCGGCGCACATGGCGGTGCGGATCACGGCGCGGAGCCCCGAAGGATGCCGGACATGGATTCGCGGTTCCCGGCCTCGAACCCGCGTCCGACCTTGCGGCGCTGCCTCCCGCGCCCCCCGTCTCGTCGTCCCCCCCCGGACCGGGCCTCCGCGAAACCGGCGGCAGGCCATCCTATCGGGATGCCACGACCGTAAAGGTGGTATACATCCGCGACTTCATGTGTTCATGCTCGCTCAGGCTTAGCTTGATATCGTTATAGCCGAGCACCTTCAGGTATTGCGCGAAGAAATCCGAACTGAAATTCCACCACGTATCCCAAGTCTGGTTTTCCGCCGTCGGAACCAGACGGCAAACCGCCTGCCCTTCGAGTTCCGGGTAGTGCATCTCGCAAAGAATGATCTTCCTACTGCGCTTGGCGCATTCCTGTATGATACGAACAGGATTTTCAGTGTGCAGCAGGACATTGGCCAAGACGGCAATGTCGAACTCGCCGAGCCCGTCGTCCAGCTTGCAAGCATCGCCATAGACCAGCTTGGCTTGCGAGCCGAAGGCTTCGTGCATGAACCAATAGGAATTCTTGAGGCGTGTCATGATACGCCGGCGATCGGGCATGATCGGCGCCAGCACGCCATCCGGGTAGGGCACGAAATCCCAACCCGGATCGTCGGGAAGCTCGATGCTGGTGACGTCGGCTCCAGCCCGTTCCATCCAGTAGGTCAGGTATCCGCTGGCGGGACCGATTTCGAGAACACGCTGCCCCTGGAAGTCCACGCGTCCGAGCATGTCCGCCGTCTGCGGGCGCAAATCCCAATCACCGACGACTTCGCCGACGCCTGGCACGTCCACCGTATGGTAGAAATGGCAGTCGTCGACGGACAAACCTTTTACAGGCTGCACATATAGCATATCACCTCCGCAAAGACACGCTGGAGCGCGCCTTTATCCGTCACATGAATTCCAAACATTGCCGAAGGCGCCCCCCCTGAACTACACCAGGAAGGCCATCGGCCCTTGATTAGGCTGCCATGGGACCATTGTACAGGCTCGCTGCGACGGGCGTGGCGCTGACGACGGGTTCCGGAACCCGCCGGCCCCGATCGCGCACGAGACGCGGCCCCGCCGGGCGGCGGTTCATGCACGGCTCGATGGGGAGGCGCGCCGGCGGATGCGTTGCACCGCATCCGGCCCTCGTCTAACTCCTCAAGCCATGATCACGACCGACCACGACAAGATTCTGATCGTCGATTTCGGCTCTCAGGTGACGCAGCTCATCGCGCGGCGCGTGCGCGAGGAGGGCGTCTATTGCGAGATCGTCCCCTTCACCAAGGCGGCCGAGGCCTTCGCCGAGCAGCGCCCCAAGGGCGTGATCCTCTCCGGCGGCCCGGAATCGGTGACGAGCGAGGCGAGCCCGCGCACCCCGCAGGCGGTGTTCGAGTCGGGGGTGCCGGTCTTCGGCATCTGCTACGGCCAGCAGACCATGGCGGCTCAGCTCGGCGGCGAGGTCGAGGGCGGCCACCATGCCGAGTTCGGCCGCGCCGAGATCGAGATCCTCTCCGACTGCGCCCTGTTCAAGGGCGTCTGGCATGTCGGCGAGCACTACCCCGTCTGGATGAGCCACGGCGACCGGGTGACGAAGCTGCCGGACGGCTTCACCACCGTAGCGATCTCGAAGAACGCGCCCTTCGCGGCGGTGGCCGATGAGGCCCGCAAGTTCTACGCGGTGCAATTCCACCCCGAGGTGGCCCACACGCCGCACGGCGCGCTGCTGATCCGCAACTTCGTGCGCGACATCGCCGGCTGCACCGGCGACTGGACCATGGGTGCCTATCGCGAGGAGGCGATCGCCAAGATCCGCGATCAGGTCGGCAAGGAGCGCGTCATCTGCGGTCTCTCCGGCGGCGTCGATTCGGCGGTGGCGGCGGTGCTGATCCACGAGGCCATCGGCGAGCAGCTCACCTGCGTCTTCGTCGATCACGGCCTGCTGCGCATGGGCGAGGCCGAGGAGGTCGTGCGGCTGTTCCGCGACCACTACAACATCCCGCTCGTCCATGTGGAGGCGCAGGAGCTGTTCATCGGCGCGCTCGAGGGCGTCAGCGACCCCGAGGTCAAGCGCAAGACCATCGGCCGCCTGTTCATCGACGTGTTCGACGCCGAATCCAAGAAGATCGGCGGCGCCGCGTTCCTGGCCCAGGGCACGCTCTACCCGGACGTGATCGAGAGCGTCTCCTTCACCGGCGGTCCCTCGGTGACGATCAAGAGCCACCACAATGTCGGCGGCCTGCCCGAGCGCATGAACATGAAGCTCGTGGAGCCCCTGCGCGAGCTGTTCAAGGACGAGGTGCGGGTGCTCGGGCGTGAGCTCGGCCTACCCGACGCCTTCGTCGGCCGCCATCCCTTCCCCGGTCCGGGCCTCGCCATCCGCTGCCCCGGCACCATCACCGCCGAGAAGCTCGACGCGCTGAGAAAGGCCGACGCGATCTATCTCGACGAGATCCGCAAGGCCGGGCTCTACGACGTGATCTGGCAGGCCTTCGCGGTGATCCTGCCGGTGAAGAGCGTGGGCGTGATGGGCGACGGGCGCACCTACGACCATGTCTGCGCCCTGCGCGCCGTCACCTCCGTCGACGGCATGACGGCGGATTTCTATCCCTTCGAGATGGCCTTCCTCGGCCGCGTGGCGACACGCATCATCAACGAGGTCAAGGGCATCAACCGCGTGACCTACGACATCACCTCGAAGCCCCCCGGCACCATCGAGTGGGAATAATTTTTGCCCCTCCGGGCGTATCCGAAATCACGCTATAATGCGACATAAGCCAATGAAAATGCTGAAAAAATCCCTCTGAGACTTTCAGCATCTATCGCGGGGTTAGCCTCCCGTTTGACGGTATGGCTGGCGGTATGGCGCGTCTTGTCTCAACCGAAAAACGCATATACCGTCAGGGGCAAGAGAGCTTCTGACGGTATATTTTTTGGCCTAACCTTTTGTAAGTGCTGAATAAAAATCCTGTCAGGCGGCCTAATTTTGGCCTGACGGTATAATTGGGTGCTCTCCTGCATTTTTTGACCGATCTGGAGGGTGCAGATGCTGACCGACGCCGCCATCAAGGCACTGAAACCAAAAGATAAATTATACAAGATTGTGGATCGTGACGGTATGTACGTCGTGGTCCAACCTTCAGGTTCAATCGTGTTCCGCTTGGACTACCGGCTCAACGGCCGTCGGGAGACCTTGACGTTGGGTCGTTATGGCCCGGCGGGTCTGTCTCTGGCCCGGGCGCGTGAGAAGCTGATTGATGCCAAGCGCGCGATTTCCGAGGGTCGCTCGCCGGCGCAGGAAAAGCAGCGCGAGAAGCGGAGGATCAAGGAAGCCAAGAGCTTCGGCCAGTTCGGTGAACGCTGGCTTCAGGAAGCGAGGATGGCGGACAGTACACGCGCGATGCGGCGGTCGATCTTCGAGCGCGACATCCTCCCGGCGTTTCGCAATCGACTGCTAACCGAGATCCTGCCGGAGGATTTGCGCGGGTTGTGCGCGAAGGTAAAGGAACGCGGGGCGCCGGCAACAGCGGTCCACGTCAGAGACATTGTGAAGTTGGTTTTCGCCTTCGCCATCCTGCACGGGGAGAAGGTCGCCAACCCGGCCGACGAGGTTGGCCCATCGTCGATCGCGACCTTCGTGCCGAAGGACAGGTCGCTATCCCCCGCGGAGATCCGAATCATGCTCGGACAGCTTGAGCATGTCCCGACGCTGCCGACGATCCGTCTCGGGATAAAGCTGATCCTGCTCTCGATGGTGCGAAAGAGCGAATTGCAGGATGCAGTCTGGGACGAGGTCGATTTTGAGAACGCCGTCTGGTCGATCCCCAAGGAGCGAATGAAGCGCTCGAAGGCGCACAACGTCTATCTATCGCAGCAAATGCTCGACATCTTCATCGCTCTCAAGACCTGCGCCGGTAACTCGAAATACGTCCTGCCGTCGCGCTACGACGCTGACGCGCCGATGTCGCGGGCCACGTTCAATCGGGTCACGACGGCGGTGGTGGTGCGGGCCAAGAAGGAAGGAATGCCGCTGGAGTCCTTTACGGTTCACGATCTCCGACGCACCGGCTCGACTCTGCTGAACGAACTGGGCTTCAACAGCGACTGGATCGAGAAGTGCTTGGCGCACGAGGATGGCCGATCGTCACGGGGCATCTACAACAAGGCGGAATATGAGCATCAGCGCCGGCATATGATCCAGGAATGGTCCAACATCGTGGACGCTTGGGTCGTGGGGGAGAAATACACGCCGATCCTTTATCCGCCGACAATGGACCTGCTTACGCCCGAGCCGGATGTTTGATGGGGCGCGTCTTGCGAAGCTGGACATCGGGCATGGGCGCGCGTTTCACGGTTTTCGCGCGTGAGGCGCGGCGGCGCTCCTCGAGCCAGGCTTCGACTTCGGCGAGGTCCCAGACCACGCAGCGAGACGTAAGATAGAAGCGCTGCGGAAATTCACCGCGCTGCTCCATGTCGTAGATTGTCGTGTCGGCCAACGGGACGATTTGCCGAAGCTCATGCCGCCGGATGGTCCGTGTCACGGCGGGAGGTTCTTGTGATTTCATCAGAGGACTCCGTCAGCCATTGGGTTCGACGGATAGAAGTCGATAGACGACGTTGAAAGAAAGCCCGGATTGAGGGGCGTAGAACGGTATCGTGCTCTGGCGTGCATATCGGAAAAGGCGCGGCCATCGCCGCGCCCAGCCAGACCGCCAATCGGTTCATTTGGATGATCGTCGATACCGGCCCTTCCGGCGTGAGCCGACGTAGCATATGAGACCAGCCACCTTGAGCGCGGCGATGTCCCGACGCGCAGTTTTCAGGCTGACTGCCCACACCGCCGCAATATCCCGTGCGTCACTTCGGACCTCCCCGACTCGGTCGAGAAACCAGTGCTGCCGCTCGTTGAGTTCGGCTCGATCAGGGACATTTTTAGGGTCGCGTTCAGGGACACGTTCAGGGACATTTTTCCGCGCGCCCGTTGCCGATCGTCCCCCTGCGGCTTCCCCGGCAGCATAGGCTTCACGGGCTCTAGCCAGGGAAATGCGATCCACTGGGCCGGTCAACGGGATGGCTGCCGGCCCATCGACCAGGCCGAGAACGAAGGCCCTGATGACTGGGGACGAGACCACCAGCCGCAGGAAATAGACGCTGTCTGGCCCGTGCTGGCCTGAAAGCCAGTGCTTGACGGTTCGCTCGCTTGCGTCCGTCTGGCGCATGAGCTGCTTAATCGCGCGGCGACTGTCGCCATGCTCTTTGCGTAGCAGCTCAGCGATGGTCCGCGCATAGACTTCGCGTCCGCCAAGAACGCCTGTCCATAGGGGTAATTTCCTGCCCGTTTTCGGCAACATCTTCCGTTTTCTCCGCATCTAAACTGTTCCAGTGCGGAGTGACGGCAGAGGCCCGTCATGCGCTGCGGCGGTAGGTCGCCCGGACCGCCGCAGGCAAGTTCGTGAGGCGTAATGTGATGAGCCGGAGAGATTACGATAATGATCGGTCAGAGCAGCCCGAACGTCCTCTTCGGGCTGCCGAATACGTCCGCATGTCGACGGATCATCAGAAGTATTCGACGGAAAACCAATCCGACGCGATCAAGCACTATGCCGAGGCGCGCGGAATCGAGATCGTCTGTACCTACGCCGACGAAGGAAAGAGCGGGCTCAGCGTCGATGGTCGTGATGCGTTCAAGCGGCTGATCGCGGACGTCGTGGAAGGCCGCGCCGACTTTGAGATGATCCTCGTCTACGACGTGAGCCGCTGGGGGCGCTTCCAGGACACCGACGAAAGCGCCTACTACGAATATATCTGCAAGCGCGCCGGCGTTCGTGTCCAATACTGCGCCGAACAGTTCGAGAATGACGGAAGCCCGATCGCGGCCATCATCAAGGGCGTGAAGAGCGCCATGGCCGGGGAATATAGCCGTGAGCTTTCCGTCAAGGTTTTCGCCGGCCAGGGGCGCCTGATCGAGAAAGGGTATCGTCAGGGAGGCCCGGCGGGTTTTGGACTACGGCGAACGCTCATCGATGAGCACGGCGCTATCAAGGGGTGTCTTGAACGCGGCGAGCAGAAGAGTCTCCAGACTGACCGCGTGATCCTGACACTCGGCCCGGCCGAGGAAGTCGATCTGGTTCGCAAAATCTACCGGGCGTTCGTCCATCAAGGGTATAGCGAGAGCGAGATCGCGGCCGATCTCAACAGGCGGGGTATTTCCACCGACCTTGGGCGACCCTGGACCAGGGGAACCGTCCACCAGATTCTCATCAACGAGAAATATGTCGGCGACAACGTATGGAACCGCCGCTCTTTCAAGCTGAAGAAGAAGCGCGTCCGGAACGATCCCGGTATGTGGATCAGGGCGCAGGATGCGTTTGCGGCCGTCATCGAACGCGAACTGTTCGAGGCGGCCAGGACCATCATCGGTGTGCGCTCCTTCCGGCTGAGCGACGAAGAGATGCTGCAATCTCTGAGGGCGCTTTATCAGCAAAAAGGTTTGCTCTCCGGCATCGTCATCGACGAATCCGATGGGATGCCGTCCAGCAGCGCCTACAGCTCCCGCTTTGGCAGCCTGCTTCGCGCCTACGGTCTCGTGGGCTTCACGCCGGATCGCGATTACCGCTACGTTGAAATCAACCGCGACCTGCGAAAGCTCCATCCCGGTATTCTTCGTGAGGTGCTCGATGGATTGCGGGCAACGGGCAGCGATGCCTGGCAGGATCTCGAGGCCGACCGGATAGTCGTCAACGGTGAGTTCAGCGTCTCGTTGGTGATCGCGCGGTGCATCGAGACGCCGACCGGGCTCCTTCGGTGGAACCTGCACTTCGATACCTCGCTCGCGCCCGACATCACGATTGTCGCGCGGATGGATAGAGCCAATCGCGCGCCGTTCGACTTCTATCTGTTCCCTCGCATTGACATGCTCTCCGAAAAGCTGCGGCTAGGAGAGGAGAATGCGCTCGCGCTCGATGCCTACCGCTTCGACGACCTTGAGCTTCTCTATGACATCGCCGCGCCTGTTCCTCTTGGGGAGGCCGCCTGATGCCTGCTGTTCGACCGAACAAGATCGAAATGATCCCTATCTCCCGGATCACGGTTCTGAACCCTCGCGCACGCAACAAGCGCCAGCATCGGGAGATCGTGAACAACATCGAAGCCATCGGCTTGAAGAGGCCGATCACGGTGAGCCGCCGCGATGGCGCAGGCGGGCCGAGATATGATCTCGTCTGTGGTGAGGGCCGGTTGGAAGCCTTCCAGATGCTTGGTCAGACCGAGATTCCGGCCGTGGTGATCGAGGCCAGCGAAAGCGAGTGCCTCGTCATGAGCCTGGTCGAGAATATCGCCCGGCGCACGCCGCGGCCCATCGATCTCATGAAGGAGATCGGCGCGCTACGATCTCGCGGTTACAACGACACTGCCATCGCGGAGAAGATCGGTGTCGGGGCATCCTGGGTGAACATGATCGCGTCGCTCCTCGAGCGTGGCGAGGAACGGCTGGTGTCCGCCGTCGAAACCGGGCTCATTCCGATCACCTTGGCAATGGAGATTTCCAAAGCCGAAACGGAAGAGGCGCAGAACCTGCTCCTCGACGCCTACGAGACCGGCAAGCTTCGGGGCAAGAAACTCGCCGCGGTTCGACGTCTGCTGGAAATGCGGATGCGCAGCCAGCGCAAGGGTGGATTGCCTGTCGGGCGGTTGGGCCGAAAGGGCACCGGCGTCCGTCGGATGACGGCCGCCGATCTCATGCAGGTCTATCAGCGGGAGGCGGAAAAGCAGCGTCTGCTGGTCAAGAAGTCGGACTTCACCCAGACCCGGCTGCTGTTCGTCGTCGAGGCGCTGAAGGATCTGCTCGGCAATGACGGTTTCATCAATCTGTTGAGGGCGGAGGGGCTGGCGACCATGCCACGCGCGCTCAAGGTCCGTGTGTCGGGAGACGATCATGACTGAAGAACCAAAGGATCCGGATGACGGCCGTATCCATTTTGGCTTCGATCGCGATTTTCTGACGATCCCCGTCGCGGCGATCGTTCCGCTGAAGACGTTGCCGCCCGGCGCCAGGGAGAGCCGATCCTATTCGCAGGTGCTGAGTTCGATCAAAGCGATCGGCCTGATCGAAGCGCCCGTCGTCATGGCAGACGAAAAGAATGCCGGAACCTGGTTTCTCCTCGATGGTCATCTGCGGCTTGAAGCGCTGAAGGAACTCGGCATCTCCGAGGTCGAGTGCCTGCTTGCGGCTGACGACGACACCTACACCTACAACAAGCGCGTGAATCGCATACCGCCGATCCAGGAGCATCGGATGATCGTGCGGGCAATGGACCGGGGCGTGTCATCGACCGACATCGCCGCAGCCTTGAACCTTCAGGTCGAGTCTGTGCTGCGGCGTTTCCGGCTCCTGGAAGGGATCAGCCCCGAGGCGGCCGAGATGCTGAAGGATACGCCCTGTTCGATGAAGGTGTTCGACATCCTGCGCCAGATGACGTCGGTCAGGCAGATCGAAGCCGCAGACCTGATGATCGGTCAGAACAACTTCACGGTCATGTTTGCGCGCGCGCTGCGTGCGGCGACGTCCGAGAACCAACTCGCCGCCGCCCGCAAAGGAAAAGGGGGAGGCAAGCCAACGCCCTCGGGCCAGCAGATCGCCCGCATGGAACGCGAGTTGGCGGCGCTCCAGACCCAGGTGAAGTCGGTCGAGGAAACCTACGGCATCGACAATCTGCATCTGACCGTCGCCCGCGGCTATGTCGCCAAGCTGCTGGCGAACAACCGGGTGGTTCGCTGGCTGGCGACCCATCAACAGGACTATCTCAGCGAGTTTCAGAAGATCGCCGAGATCGACACGCTCGGCCCGATCGCGGAAACGCCGGGCGCCTGAGTCAGATATGGGGACCCGGACCCGATAAGCGCGGGGACCATGGGAGAAGCCGCACCGTGGGGCGGATCAAGCATGGTGGTGGGAATGGCGGCGAACCCGCATGAAGCCCACCAGGCTGGCCCACATATAGCCAGCCGCATGAGGGGGCGCTTCCCCCGCATGAGCAGGACGTGCGTGCCGGACGCGCCGGCCGGCACGCACGTTATTCATCGCGGTGCTTCTGTCGTGAGAATGCCGACAGATCGAGGGTCAATGCTTGCAGCGACCGCGTCGTTTCCACGTCGTGATGGGTCAGGAGATCGACAAGATCCTCCTGGTCCGGCTGCCCCAAAGCAAGGCGATAGAGCAGCCTCTGCGTCCTCAACTTTGCGAACCGATCAATATCGCGACTTTGGGGAAGCGCGAACAAATGTCGCTTCAGTTCCGCACCTTCCATCGCCCACCAAGGGCTGAGGCCGGTTTCGTCGTCCGCGAACGCCTTGTCGGCGTCGCGTGCGATAATATCCCACGGCGAGGATGCTTGGCCGCGTGCCTGGGCCAACGCTTGTTCACCCAGTTTTCGAGCAAGCGGTTGTCGGACAGTCAGTCCGCCGAAGCGCTGGACGCGACCTTCTCGTTGCTCCAGGTCAACCGGGCTGGAACAAAGATCCCAATGTCCCAGCCGGTCGCACCAGCTATGGAAGTCTAGACCTTCCTGTCCGACAGAGGTCGTTGCCAGGACATGGGGCCAGAACGGCGTATTGAACGCGCTGCGGATTTCCTCAGAGCGCGCCGGTGGCGGTTCATTGACATCATGATCCTGCCGATGCGTCTCTGTCTCAGTGCCCCCAAACGGCACCGCAGCGTGACAGCGGATACGGATCTTGTCCTTTTTCTTCGCGCCCTTGAACCCGAAAGTGCCGACGTTCGCTGCAAGCGCCGCCGACAGATCCTCGATCAGTCCATCAGGATTGACCTTGGATTTGCGCAGCCAGAAATGTTCGTCGAGGACGGCTTCCAGGCAGCCATCAACGCACGCAGTCTGATATTTCTGCGTGGCGTCCTCACCGGGCAAGATCGACCAGAAAACGGGCCGATCCAGATAGGTGCGCAGCCTCGTCCAGCAGAAGCGCACAAGCCGCGCGAAATGCTGCTCCTGGTAATCGAAAAGCTCAGGAAGGTGGCGATAGAGTGCTCGGCCCGTCACGACGCCAGGGGCGCCGAGAGCCATATCCACCAGAGCGTCCAGCTCCCATCGGCTTAGCCAGGTGATCGCCTCGGCCTCTTGGCGCTGCTTGAGCAACGTTTGAAGTGTTGCATCCTTCGGGGCGACCCGACCCCAGTTCTTCTGGACCGCCGCGAACTCCCGAGCCAGCGGCGCCTTTTGCGCGCGCTCAATGGCCGCGAGGATCGCCCACGCCGGTTTGCGCCGTCGGTTGCTTCGCGCATTCGGAGCCTCCGGCGCGATGGACGGGGGCAGCGCCTGAATGATCTGCTGCCGCGCCCTGGCCTTGATCTGCTTGATCGCAGCCTTGCCCTTCACATCTAGGGGATCGACAGCGCGGATCAGGAAAGGACTCGGGTGAAACAGGGCGAGCGTGGGGCCTTGGGTCGGCTTCGGGTTCAGGTGGCGTTTCTTCCACGCGGCAGCGTAGGGAAGATTGCTTTTCGCCACGCATTTGCGCTCGACCTCAAGGCTGACAAGGGCTGCCAGGCTTTGCGGTGTGGCCCTGAACCGGCTGAAGATCAGCATCTTGGGCGATTGCGTCACCTTTGCCCATGGGCCGGAAGGCGCCCACCAAGTCAGCGACGGCAACACCCATGGGAGGGCAAGGGCCTCCGTTGGCACAAGGCCGTTGAGGGCACGGAGCTTGGCGCTTCCCCAACCCTCTTTGGGCGGCTTGAAGCAATTGGTGACTCCGAGCCGGGGGACGCTTCGCGTAGCCGGAAAATCTATGTCGCGAGAAATCTGGTATCGGTCTCCCAACGCTTGCGCAGGGAGTGGCACTGACAGCCAGTAGGCGATCGCGCTGCCTGCGAGCTTGGGCGACACATGGTCCGTGAAATGGCGATAGACGTCGAGATCGTGGGGCTCGATCCTTACGGACGGCGGCGCAGGCTCTCCGGCATGGTCGGAAACCGGACGCTCGGTCCGCGACATGAGTGGTGTGAGAAGCGCCTCGAGATGGTGCTTGAGCGCTTGCGCCTCTTCGATCGCCGCCGTGCGGCTATCGGGCGGCAGGTGGCCGATCAAATGCAACAGATCGCCAAAACGACGAAATTGGGATTCAGCCTCGGCGCGTACAGCCGACCCGCCCAGAAATTCGATAATCTCGAAGAATTCGACATGGGGGGCAGCCCCAGAGCCGCTTTCCCAGCGCTCGGCATAGAAACGGTAGGGCGTGGCGGACAGGAGGAGGATCGGCGGCGGCGTCCCGCCATCTGTTCCCGCCAGCAGTTGACGCGCCAGGGGATTATCGGCGCCTGCATTGAGCAGTTCGCGATAGCATTGGAACTCGTCGAAAATTACGAGATCAGGCGGGGCGGAATCCAGAGCGGCTTGAGCGAGCGCCTTCCGCATCCGGCCCAAGCTCTGACCATGTTTGCTCGTATCGATCGCGTGCAGAATGTTTTCGCGGGCCGGCTTGCCAAATTCCGCGCGCAACGCTCGGCCATAGGCCGCCTTGAAGAGGGCGGAGACATTGTCGAATTTGCCCTGAGCCTCCTCGCACGCCCATCGCCAGCCGGACGTTGCGCCATATTCGACATAGCCTTCAGGAAAGGCGGCGGTCAGGCCGGGGTATAGTTCGTCCAACAGGAGCTTGATGAACGCGCGCTCGACTGCCTTTCCGCCGTAGAGGCGCTGCGAGCTGGAGAATGATGTGGTCGGCGTAAAGGCATAAAGCCGCAGCTTTCCCTTGCGCTTTTCCTCGAACGGAATGAGACCGACGCGGTCGATGACGGAGAGTGCGTCCTTGGCTTCGTCCTTCTCGAGGAAGCGCAGCAGTTCGACCTTGTTCTGGTCCGCGACTTTGAGCCCGCTCGTAATATAATAGACGGTAAACTTGCGCGCTTTGCTCGCCAGCTGTGCAAGCGTGTCTCGGGCGACGACGGTTTTCCCGAGGCCGACTTCGTCCGCGACAAGGAACCGGCGCAGTGGGTTGCCTCCCGACAGGGCGACAGTTGCAGCCTTGACCGTCGCGGCCTGAAAGGGTTTCGATCTTGCGCTCATGAGGCAAGCCGGGTGCGCGCGATGGCCCAGATCTGAGCGAGTTCGTTCAAGTCAGCTCTCTCCGCTTCGCTCAGATTTTCACCGTGGGCGAGAAGCGCATCCACATAGGGCGCAAAATGGCGATCGACCCGACCGAAGGCTTTTCGATCGCGTGCCCAAGCCGTGAGAATATCCTCCAATGTGAGGCGGTCATAACCCAGGCTTTGGGGACGGTTGCCCCGTGATCCGACATCTTCATCCCATGCACCGCCACCGACCGGAAGCGTGTCGCCGCCGAGCATCGCACGCATCCAGTCATGAAACGCGCGAAGCCCCATGTGGCTGGCCAGCGCGGCTAGATCCCGCTGCTCTTCGAGAGGCGGATCGACGGTGACGCGCTGCATCCATCGTAAAGCGCCGTCTGGGCCGCTTATCCGGACCTGAATGAAGGCAGACTGGAGTGACAACGGGATCGGTCCAAGACCGAGGCTGAAGGCATCGGTCGGCCAAGGCAGCAGGTCGCCATTTGCAGATCCGGCGTGCAGCACATGGTCGGGGTAGGCGAGCGAAGGAACCGCCCGCGCGTCGATAGAGAAGCATTCCCCGTCGCGGCGCAGAACCGGGTCCCAGGAGGCCATGAGCACCTTGCGCGACTCTTCCAGAGCATCGGTTGCACTTGTGCTGCGCAGGTCCGTGGCGGTGAGTTCCTCTATGGTGACAGGCGTCGCTTTACCGACCAGGAACGCCAGGCCGGAAGCGAACGCTTCGTCCGCCTCGAGTTCGACCATGATTTCCGAGTTGCGCCCCGACCACGCCCTTTCGGTCGCATTGGCGCTCCCGACCCTCAAGATGGTCTTCTCGCCCGAGTGGAAGCAGAAGATCTTCGCATGGAGCGCAAGGGGCGCTGGCTCCACATCATCTTCGGCCACAGGTTCGGTGCCGGGCAGAGCGAGCGTGGACTCGTCAGCAAGCACGTCCGGCGCCGCATAGGCCAGGATTTTCGAGAAACCCGTCAGCGAGGTTCTGGACCGGCTGGCTATTTCGGCAAGGGCCGGCATCGACGAAATCAGCGTCCTGGATCCAGCCGCCTCCCAGTTGCCCGCCTTTTTCAGAAAGTCGGGCGACAGGAACGGGCTGATGATCGTTATGCCATCGACCGCGCCGGAGGGCGGCTCCGCTGGCAAGGGAACACCTTCATCCAGCCCATTGAGGAGGCCGCGTAGGCGAAAACCGTCTGGCGCATCCCACCAGATCGCCTCCAGTTGCTCCGAGATGTTAACGGCATCCTGGCGCGATGCGCAGCGTGCGAGAGTGCTCCCGAGAGCACCGACGCCAGGGAGCCGAACCCGCCCCTTCGCGCGTTTTTCGCTGCCGTCCAGCAAAACGCCGGCGTCGAGATCCTGAGATCGCGTGAGGTTCCGGCTGCCAATCCAGAGCTTCCAGCGGGTTTCCCCTTTGGGGCAGTTATAGGCAACCAAAGCAATCTTCGGATGCCAGCTACGCTCGTGTTCATCGTAGGGTTGCTCAACGATGAACTGATCGAGGATGCCCGCGATCCGGGGGAGAGCGACCGGGCGCGCGATCCGCCCGCGCTGGATGATGATCTTGACGTGATCGCGCAGCCTGTCGATCGCTTCGGCAAAATCGACGGCCGTTCCACTGCCCTTGTCATTGTTACGACCAATCAGGGTGTGATTAGGCGTGGAATAAGGACCCCGTTTTTGGGGTAATCGGCGTCCAAACGGGACCCCAGGACAAGTCATCCACACTGCCTTCCGGCTCGAACGGGAGGCTTGCGCGGGATGTTGGTCGTGG